>DATGFK010000156.1:0-2468 GCA_035309185.1 Aggregatilineales bacterium | reverse complement strand
TGAATTTCCCACTGATTTAGTTTTGCGCACGGGAACAAGTCCCGCAAAATTAAAGACCTCGTCGCAGTTGGGACAACTGGCGAGGGTCTGCTCCATATTCATAGAGGATGCGGGGATGGGTGCGTTGCAGTTCGGACACGTTAACTTCATAGCGGGCCTCCCAGCAACACGTTTTCTTCAGGTCATTATAGGATTATTCCTGCTTTGCGCCAGCCACGGAATGGATACTTGTTCACTTTCTCGATGCGCCATGGCAGACCTACGCCAACATCATGTCGAATGCTGTGCCTATCGCCCATCCGCCAGTGTCAGGCAAGCGTAACAAGTTGCGCCCACGAATCGGTGAGTCAGTGTACAATCATTAGGTGAGGAGCGCGTGTGCCGTTGAACGTGCCTGGATGCTCGACACGTGCAATCGAATTAGGCAGCAGAGATTGAATACGGTGAATTATGTGCGTCTTTTGCAAAGCAGCCAGTGCGGTCCTGGACATCCTCTGGCAAGACCCGGATGTACGTACAGAGTTTTATGAGATGGGCGCAGACCTGAGCGACCTGGGGCCGCTCACCCACGAGGTTTTTGTGCCCGCCTATCGCAAATTCAAAGATAGCCTGGACACGTCGGCGCTTTCGATGCTCGAAGGCCAGGTTACGCAAGATCTTCTGGAGCCGGTCTTCGACAAAGCCACGTTCCGCGAGGCATGGGCGGGCTGGAACGACGATACGCGGGACGGTTTTGTCCGTGAGCAGACGGAAGTAAAACTGGTTGAACTGCTCATGAAATTTTACGAAGACGATTTTCTGGAGGCCTACAAAGCGGCTTACGCAGCCTATAAGGCCAAACATCCCGCTGACGGATAGCGCTAAATCCTTTTGGTGTGGCTTGACCTGACAACGATTCTAGCCCACGAACCGACTCAACGAGTCTTTCCCGTACCATCGGAGGTGAACGTGCCAGACCCACTCATCGGCAGGAAGATCGGGCAATACGAGATACTCGAACTCATCGGGCAGGGAGGCATGGGCGTGGTCTACCGCGCTCACCAGGGCAGTATGAAGCGCGACGTTGCCATGAAGATCGTCTCGGCGCTGCTGAGCACTGACCCGAACTTCATGCAGCGCTTCAGCCGTGAAGTTGAACTGATCGCTCAGCTTGAGCACAGCCATATCGTACCCGTCTACGAGCATGGTACAACCGACGACGGGATGACGTACCTGACGATGCGCTATTTCAAGGGCGGCACACTCGTCAATTACATGAGCAAGAGTTCGGGTATGACGCTGTCAGACGCGAATCGCATCTTGCAGCAGGTAGCCAGCGCGCTCAATTATGCGCACGGACGCGGCATCATCCATCGCGATATTAAGCCCAGCAATATTCTGATGGACGAAGAAGGCCACGCCTACCTGGGCGATTTTGGCCTGGCCCGCCTGGTCGATCCCGAACAGGCCAAGACCCTGACCGACAACCAGACCTTCCTGGGGACGCCGACCTACACCGCCCCCGAACAGATTCAGGCGGGCAAATCCGATGACCGCTCGGACATTTACAGCCTGGGCGTCGTCCTCTACGAGATGCTGTCCGGGCGTCCGCCCTTTGTGGGCGATTCGACCTTCGCCATCATGCGCGGCCACCTGGAAGAGCCTCCTCCTCCGCTGTCCCGTTTCCGGCCCGACCTGTCGCCGCAGACGATTGCCGTGGTCGAAAAAGCGTTGCACAAGAATCCCGTTGACCGCTATCAGCGGGTGGCCCAAATGGCCGACGACTTCAACGAAGCCATTGCCAATGAAGTTTCCACGATTCGCCTGGATCGGGCCAACATGTCCGCCGTAGCTATGCCAACCACACAGGTTGTGCGGGTCGGCCAGCGTACCGGGATGCTGGCCGCTGGCCTTGTGATCCTGCTGCTGGCCGGGGCACTGGTCACACTCGCCCTGAAAAATACTGGCATCCCGGTTGCTGGCGCAAACGTCACCACGACCGTAAGCGCAGCCGCCAGCGCCACGGCGACCACCGCCGATTCGGCCCGTCCCGCCAGCGGCACGACCGACGCTCTGGCGCTGAATGCTGGCGAGATCGCAGCAGCGCGTGCCAACCTGGGATCGTCTTTCGTCGGCATGGTGGCCTGCGCGCTGTCCACCGATTATCATGCAAGCCTGGCCCGATCCGTGCGAGACCGTGCCCAGGAACTCAACTTGCCCGTCCAGGTGGTCGACTCCAACGCTGACGCGGTGAAACAGCCCGTGTTGGTTAACCAGTTGGCGGCGCAAGGGGCAAAGGCCATCATCATCTGTGAACTGGATGCCAATACGGTTGGCCCTGCGCTGGCCGACGTGGAAAAGGCCGGGGTGAAGGTAGTGCGCTTCGCGGACACCGTGACGGGGCCGAACAGCGTGGCGTTGTCCTTTCCAAACGAGGCAATGGGCAAGCTTGTCGGCAACTTCACGGGCGACCTGGTCAATAACGAGAT
>DATGFK010000155.1:0-4073 GCA_035309185.1 Aggregatilineales bacterium | reverse complement strand
GGGACCAGCCCGGCGGGCCGGAAGATCATCATCAAGACCAGCAAGATTCCAAATACGAAGCGCTGATACTTGGCGACCTCAAGCTGTGCGGGCCACGCCTGGAAAACACTCTGAATCCAGGGGGCAACGGTGCTGTCGTTCTTGAAGCTATTAATGAGCAGCGAGAAGTTAGGCAAGATTTGCAGGTTGAGCAGCGTAACGGCGACTGCGCCAGTCAGCACGCCGCGAATGCTGCCCATGCCGCCAACGATCACAATTACGACGATGAAGATCGACTGGTTGAAGCTGAAGCTCTCCGGGCTGACGAAGGTTTGTTTGGCGGCGTAGATGGTGCCCATCGCCCCGGCAAACGAAGCGCCCATTGCGAAGGCCATCAGTTTCATCTTGACCAGCGGAACGCCCATCGCGCGCGCCGCGATCTCGTCCTCGCGGATGGCCGTCCAGGCGCGCCCGATGGCAGAGTTATCGAGCCGTGTGGCGACCAGCACGGCCACAGCCGCGATCAGCACCACAAGGCCGTAAAAGAACAACTGATAGGTAAATGCCTGCGGATTATTGACGTGGGCAAAGGGCAGCATTTTCGCGATGCCCTGGATGCCTGAGAATAGAAACGGCGGCAGCGGTGGCGAGGCAATGCCTGGTAATCCCTCCGCGCCGTTGGTGATGTTGATCGTCACTGCAGGGTCGCTGGAGACGTTGTTGAGGTTGCTGACCAGGATGCGGATCATTTCCCCGAAGCCCAGCGTCACGATGGCCAGGTAGTCACCACGAAGGCGCATAACCGGCAGACCCAGCATAATCCCGAATAACGCGGCCAGGCCAATACCGCCTAAGATGAACAGCCAGAACAGGCCCGGCGCGGCCAGCGCATTGCTTTGAACAATGATGGTATTGCCGCCGGTGGAGGCAAATACGCCCCACAGGTACGCTCCGACGGCGAAGAAGGCGATATAGCCCAGGTCCAGTAGGCCCGCGAAGCCGATCACGATATTCAGGCCGAGTGCCAGCGTGCCGTAAATACCGATCTGAATAGCCAGTTCCAAGTAGAAACCATCGCTAAAGCCGAGCAGCGGAACGACGATGAGCACCACCAGCAGCACCAGGGCAACCTTCAAGCGGCCCGGCATTTTCAGGCCAAAGATCACGAATGGCGAGACGGCCAGCATGGGGAAGGCAATCGATGACCACAGCGGGAACAACAAGAAGTTCCGATTGATGATGGACAGGAAGCCGATGGCGATAGCCACGAAGGCGATGCCAGCCGCCGCCGGGTATCGATCCCAGAGCTGCCGGAGTTGCGCCAGGGGGCCCATGCGACCGGGAACGATTTGCGTTTGTGTTGCCATAATTAGCGCCTCATACCTTCTCGTCTATGGACTTGCCGAGCAGTCCGGCGGGACGGAAGATCAGGATCAGGATCAGCACGCCAAAGGCCAGGATGTCGCGGTAGCCCGTTCCCAGCGCCGGGAAGTACGGCAGCAAGCCCGCAAAGAATGCTTCCAGCACACCCAGTAGGATGCCGCCCAGCATAGCGCCCTGGATGTCTCCGATGCCGCCGAGAACTGCCGCCGTGAAGGCTTTGAGGCCGGGGAAGAAGCCGATATAAGGCGTCATGTAGCCGGTTTTCATCCCGAAAAGGACGCCAGCAGCACCACCCAGCCCACCACCGATGAAGAAGGTCAGGGCGATCATGCGGTTGACGTTGATGCCCATCAGGCTAGCGGTGGCCTGATCCTGCGAGACAGCCCGTATGCCCTTGCCTGCCCGCGTTCCCGTGACAAAGTAATTCAGCCCGATCAGCATGATGAGCGCCACAATGATGACGATAATGGCATTCATGCCGATGCTAGCGTTGATATTCACCGGGTCGCTACCGGGCCAGGGCAGAGAAGTGCTGAAGGAGAACTGCTTGGCCAGAAAGGGAACCTGGTCAGTTGGATACGAAAAGTTAAACTCGTTGCGAGTCAGGGCCATGATCGCGCGGACGAAGTCTTGCAGGAAAAACGACACACCAATGGCGGCGATCAGCGGCACCAGGCGGGGCGCTCGACGCAATGGGCGGTAGGCCAGGCGCTCGACCATTACCGCCAGGACACCTGCCACGGCCATGCCAACAAGCAACATAAACAAAATGAGCAAAATAGGATTGGCAGCAGGATTGGCAAAGGCCAGGAGTACGACGACAAGAGTAGCGGCAACCAGAGGAACGATGAGGATGCGGCGCGGCCCTGAGACCAGTAGTACGGGGGCAATACGCGATTCTGCGGGCTGAGCGTTCTTTTGGCTATCACCAGTCGTATTTTGCTGCGAAGTAGCCTGGCGTGCTACGCCCGGCTCTGGGGCACCGGCCAATCCTTTGACGAGCAATACGCCTGCGGCGTATACCAATGGCCCGACCAGCACAATCAACAAAAGGAAAATCCACGGATTGGTAGAGGCCAGGGTTTGTGAATTATAGAGGTTCACGATGACCACATATCCGGCCACGCCGCCTGTCATAAATATTTCGCTATGCGCAAAATTCACAAACTGTAAAACGCCGTACACCATCGTATAACCCAGAGCAATCATGGCATAGACGAAACCAATGCTCAAGCCGTCAATGATGGTACTGGGCAATTGAACCACGGTTTGCTTGACGAGATCGATGCCGGGCATTGGCTTGAGCAAGGCGATCCCATGCCACGGTGTTCGAAGGACAAAGGCGACGACGAAGGCCGCGATGGTCATGACGGCGATTGAGCCGACGGTAAACAACCCAATCTGACCAAGCGGTCTGACCACGTAGGCCATAGTCCAGTTTCTGGCGCGCTGCCAGGGGGACGGGGACATAGGCAAGACTCCTGATTCTCTAGATTGTGGATTTTTGTAAGAAACCCCGAAAAGGTGTGTTAAAAAATTATTCCGCAGTATACTGCCCTTTATAGACTGTTCGTTCAGCTTATCATAGACGCAGACTTGGAAACTCCATAACACGCAGTGTTCCGTGTTTCAAAACCTTAGGGCTTTCAGAGAATGGCACTTTTGGGACCTAGAGTGCGACGCAGAAAAGCAGTGGAGTTACATAAGTACACTTTCTGCGACACAACATATTGCGAACCTATCACCAAGATATAAGTCGCCTGCCAGACTTGTCTGTTCAAGGCAAAAAATCTTTGAAATGTACCTTCCGGAGGGGACAGGCAAAGAACCCCAAAATGCGAAAAAATTAAGTAAACTGTCATTGCCAGATCGATTCGCCTTCCAAGATGCGCTCAAAATTGTCCGCGAATGCACGCGAGTCGATTGGTTTGCCCAAGAAAGCGTCAAAGCCGGCCTGTCGTGCTGTGTTCATGTGGCTGATGTGGGTCGTATAGGCAACAATTTTTGTGTCAGTAAAGTCGGGTTCTTTGTGCAAATAATTCAATACGTCATAGCCGTTGATATTGGGCATTTCCAGATCGAGAAACACGATGTCCGCGTGTGGCACATTGTGCAAGACCTGCTCAATGTTGCGGGTATCATTGATAATCGTTACGTCGACTTGCAGATGAGTCAGCAGCGTTTCCAGGACTGAAGCACTGGCTTCATCGTCGTCAATAATAATCGAATGTAGTCTCTGCCTTGAAGCCATAATAATCACTCCTAGTGAGTTACCCCATCAATGATTTTCTTGCGTTGAGGTTCTTCTCAAGGAACAAACCAGACGCTCTCCCCGTCCAGGATTCGCTTGATTAGATCGGGGAAAATGTCTTTCAGGATGGGTTTGCCGATCAACCCATCAAAACCAACTTTCCGCAAGCCCTGAACGTCAGTTGCCATCACATTGGCTGTCATCGCGACCACTTTAGATTGCTGATAGGTTGGCTCGGCACGCAGCATTTGTAACAACTCATAGCCATCGTGATGACTCATTTGAATATCAAGGAAAATCACGTTCGGAATGTGGGGCAGCATTCGAAGCTTATCCAAAAAATCCTGGCTGTTGTCAAAGATCGTCAAATCTGGGAATTTCATCATGCGCGTGAGGAGAAACTTCATGATTTCACGGCTCATGGGATCATCTTCCACGTAGAGAAACTTCGGTTGCTCAA
>DATGFK010000154.1:0-5853 GCA_035309185.1 Aggregatilineales bacterium | reverse complement strand
GCCTTTTAATGCCCCGATCACGCAATCGTGAAAAGCGCGGCGGAAGGCGAACAGTCGCTCCCGATCGCGCCCGTAAAAAACCGCATTGGATAGTGCCACACAAACCAGTTCGCTCTCCGGATCGATCCATAGCGACGTGCCGACAAAACCTGTATGCCCGTAACTTTTCGCTCTCATGAGGCTGCCACCCGGCCCTTCTGGCGTATACATCAACCAGCCGAGGCCGCGATCCTCGATGTGGGGACGGGTTGCGTTGGCTGCCAGGCGCGGGCTGATGAAGCCGCCGCCCTGATCCAGATAGACCTGCCCCAGCGTGGCGACATCGGTTGCCGTGCCAAAAAGCCCCGCATGTCCGGCAATGCCACCCAGCGTGGCAGAGTTTTCATCGTGAACTTCGCCGACGAGCCGCCGCTTCCGCCAGGCGCAAAACTCGGTTGGCGCGGTATTGATGGGTGGCACGACGCCGTAGCGAGTCGAAAGTTCAAGCGGTTTCGTGACCAGCACTTTCATGGCTGAGTCGAGCGGCCTGTCGGTTAGATGCTCAATGGCTTTTCCGAGCAAGGTATAGCCGATGTCGCTGTATAGCGTACGTGAGCCGGTCGGGTACGCAAAGGATGTGCTCAGGCACATCTCGATGCGCTCAGGCTCCGACTCCTTGTCGCGTAGATTCAACCAGGCGGGCAGGCCGCTCGAATGGGTCAACAGGTGCTCAAACGTGACTGCGCCTGCATCCAGCATTTTATTTGTAGCTGGCACAACCCTGATGAGTTCGCCAATATTCAGGGGATTTGGATAAGGCTCGATGGCGCGAGGGCCAGTGAAAGCGGACAGGATCGAACTGACCGGCGTGTCGAGGGCGATTTTGCCAGTGTCGAGAATGCGAAAAAAGGCCGTCGTCGTGAACAACTTTGTTAACGAGGCGAAGTCGAAGTAGCTGTCGGTGCGGGCGGCAGGCCCATCGCTCTGCCCGTCGGGATCGAGGCTGCCGTAAGCCGCGCGGAAAAGTGTCGCGCCGTGCTGGCGTATTTCCACGCTGACGGCGGTATAAGTTTTGCCCAGGTGTTCTTTCAGGAGGTCGTGTACTTTTTGCAAACGTGCTGCTCCGGTTGAATTCGATTGCAACCTCAAGCATAATTTGCTTTCGGTCTCCCAGCAATGACAAGGAAGGTCGCATGTATATCCTTGGAATGATTTCCGGCACTTCGGCTGATGCCATTGAGACTGCCCTGGTCGAGATCAACGGCGCGCCGCCAACGCTCACCGCCCGCCTGATCAAGCACCTGAGCGTCGCTTACGACCCGGCCCTGCAATCTGAAATCTTCGCCTGCTTCCGCCCGGAAACGAGTTCGGTTGACCGCCTCTCGCGGCTCAATGTTGCTCTGGGCGACGCCTACGCAGCGGCGGCGCTGGAGGTGATCCAGGCGGCAGGCTTCAAGCCGGAACAGGTCGATCTGATCGGTTCGCATGGGCAAACGCTGTGGTACGACGCGCCAGGGCAAGCGCCCCACTCCCCCTACGGAAACGTCCTGGCGCTGGGAGAACCCGCCGTGATCGCAGAACGCACTAGCATCACAACCATCTCAGGCTTTCGCAGCCGGGATATTGCTGCGGGCGGCTTCGGCGCACCGTTGGTCAGCTACATGGACTGGCTGTTGTTTCGCCATGCGACACAGGCGCGGGCTATTGTCAACGTTGGCGGGATTGCCAACGTTACGATCCTGCCGCCGCTCAGCCAGGACACACAGCCAATCGCCTTTGATACAGGGCCGGGCAACATGCTCATGGATGACGCCGTTGTCCGCGCGACACAGGGTAAACTGCGCTATGACCAGGAAGGGTTGATCGCGGCACGCGGCACGGTCAATCGATCGTTTGCCGACGAAGTGCTGGCCCATCCGTACTTTAGCCAGAATCCGCCGAAAACCACCGGGCGGGAGTTGTTCGGTTCACAGTTCGGCGCGGAGTTATGGTCTCGCGCGGAAGGCATTGGGTTGAGCAACAATGACCTGATCGCCACGCTGACCTCTATAACCGCCCAGAGCATCGTCCGTGCCGTGCGCGATTTTGCCCCCACCTTTCCGGCGGAAGTCTTTGTCGCAGGCGGAGGTGCGCATAACCCGATCTTGATGCAAATGTTGGCAGATGCTGCCCAGCCTATGAAAGTCGCGGCGCATGATGTGCTGGGAATTCCCTCGACTGCCAAAGAGAGTGTTCTTTTTGCCTTGCTGGCCCACGAGACATGGCACAATCGTCCAGGCGTGCTGACCGCGTTTACTAAAGCCACACACGCAGCCGTGTTGGGCAATATCACGTCGGGGCGCTTAGTCCGTTAAGACTGGAAACGTTGGTGCGGAATATCGAGGCGAAGTGTGTAAGGTTTGACAAGCACTGACGCTTGCGTAAGAATCGGAGTTCAAACTGCAATTTCAGAATTCTTTTTGTTGGCAATTGAAGCACCATACGAAGCGCCAATTGCTTGGAACCTGGGAAGAAACGATTATGATAAACGATGTGCTTAAGGACGCAGAATCCCGCATGAAGGGCGCGATTCATTCGCTCGAAGAAAATTTGCAGACCATCCGTACTGGACGCGCCAATCCCGCGCTCGTCGAAAAGCTTGTAGTGGACTACTACGACACGCCAACGCCGCTCTACCAATTGGCGACCATCAACGTGCCGGAGCCGATGATGCTCACTATCAAGCCGTTCGACAAGAGCAGCCTGCACAACATCGAGAAGGCGATCCAGACCTCCGAGCTTGGCCTCAATCCGAGCAACGATGGCACGATTATCCGGCTGCCAATTCCGCCCCTGACTACGGAGCGGCGCAGGGAACTGGTCAAAGTCGTCCACCAGCGCCTGGAAGAAGCCAAGATCGCCCTGCGTAATGTGCGGCGTGGCGCCATTGACGATCTGCGCGAGTTCGAGAAGGAAAGCCTGATCTCGGAGGATGAAAGCCACCGGGGCCAGGAAGAAGTCCAGAAGCTGACCGATCACTACACCGAGATGATCGACAGTGCCGGGAAACATAAAGAACAGGATATTATGGCGATCTGAAGCCAGCAAGTGTGGGTTATGACAGAAACAATTGAAGAAAAGCCGCTGCGCGTCCCCTATCACCTCGCCATCATCATGGACGGCAACGGACGTTGGGCGCGTTCGCGAGGAAAACAGCGGATAGATGGACACAAGCAGGGTGTCGAAAACCTGCGGCGAATTTTGCGGGCGTGCAGCGAATTCGGCATTCGAATCCTGACCATCTACGCCTTTTCGACAGAGAACTGGGGTCGCCCGGAAACCGAAGTACGCGGCCTTATGAATATTCTCGAACTCGTCATTGATCATGAACTTGCCTCGCTGGACGCGAACGGCGTGCAGCTCCGTCACCTCGGCAAACTGGATGGCCTATCGCCCATGTTGCAGCGCAAGGTCACAGAGGCCATCGAGCGGACTCGCAACAATGACCGCCTGACCCTCAACGTGGCCTTCAACTATGGCGGGCGTGAAGAGATCATTCAGGCCGTGCGGCGCATCGTGCAGGACGGCTACGCGCCCGAAGACATAGACGAGTCCTTATTCAGCCATTATCTGTATACCACCGGGATGCCCGATCCCGACCTGATCGTGCGCACCAGCGGCGAGGTGCGCGTCAGCAACTTCCTGATCTGGCAGGGTGCCTACGCGGAATACTACGCGACGCCCACCTTCTGGCCGGATTTCGATAAAGAAGAACTGCGCAAAGCCATTGTCGAATTCAATAAGCGCGAACGACGCTTTGGCCTGGTCACGCCGCCGTCGCCTGCTTCGCCCTCCGGCGTGCGGGGGTGAGGCTTTACAGCCCGCCATGCTGCTCTAAATAGGCCAGCTTATCCGGGTTGAAGATGCTGTGAATCGCCACGATATGGCTCTGTGCGATGGCGAAGTTGAAGACGCCTGTCAGGCTCCCGTTTGTCCAGTATAAGACGGACGGTGCCCCGTTTACTTCCTTGATCTCGATACGCATGTCGGACGTGATGAGCCGGATCGATCCCATAATGAGCTTGATGACGGCTTTGCGGCCCTGGACAGGGCGCGGCGCAGAGGGCACCTTGCCGCCGCCATCGCCGTAGACGGCCACGTCTTCGGCCAGGAGATCGGTGAGGCCTTGCACATCCCCGGCCACCACCACCTGCATGAAGGCTTCCAGTAACTTATTCTGTTCGTCAGTGGACGGCTCGAAGCGCGGGCGGCGTTCGGTAAGGAACTGCCGTGCCCGGTGATAGTAGCGGCGGCAGTTGGCCTCGCTCTTGCCCACTATCGGAGCGATCTCAGCATAGTCGTAGTCGAAGACTTCGCGCAGCAGAAACACGGCCCGTTCCATCGGGGTCAGGCTTTCCAGCAGCACCAGGAACGCCATCGAGATCGTTTCGCGCTCGACCAGGGCAGCGCCTGGCGCACCGTCGGTAGCGATCGGCTCAGGCAGCCATGTGCCAACATATTCCTCGCGCCGTGTTTTGGCCGACTTCAACTGATCCAGGCACAGCCGAGTGATGATGGTCGTCAGGTAGGCTTTGGGAAACTGGATTGGCTCATCGCTTGAGTCGGCGCTGCGCTGGTAGCGCAGATAAGCCTCCTGCACCATATCCTCCGCTTCCATCGCGCTGCCCAGCATCCGGTAGGCGATGGAAAACAGCAGCCGACGATTGCTTTCAAACGTGTCCGAATCGGGAAGCTTTCGATTCATGGCTCTCTTTGACCTTGCTTCTACGCCTATTTTGGATTCAAGTAGACTGTCGCACAACAAACCGCCGTTTTATCCTTCTCCATCAATAGACGATCGAGAGGGCTTTTTTGTGATTCGCTTTCCGAAACCCTATTATTCGATTAGACTATAAAGCGTCAAAGAGTAACATATATGGTTCTCAATAGCTCAGGAAGGTCTAATTGTGACGCATTCAATGATTGCGGGCGATCTATTCACCGGCAGACTTGTCCGGCTTTCTGCCATTCTCCCCGACGACAAAAATGTCTTTGCACAGTGGACAAACGATGCAGCCTTTGAGCGATTGTGGTCAGGTGCAGCAGTGCGGCCCAGGCCGCCTGAATATTTTGCTGCTGAACAGGAACGCGCCAAGGACAGCGACTACCGGACCTTTGAGTTTGCCATCCGCAACCTGGCCGACGACAGGTTGATCGGCGTGAGTGAACTCAACGTGACCTGGGTACAGCAGATCGCGTGGCTGGGCATTGGCATCGGAGAATCGGACTACCGAGGCAAAGGTTACGGCTCCGAAGCGCTGTGGCTAACCGTTAGCTACGCCTTCCGCGAACTGAATTTGTATAAAGTCTCGCTCGGCACGTATTCGTATAATGCCCATGCCCAGCACGTTTACGAAAAAGCCGGTTTTGTGCGCGAAGGGGTAATCCGGGGAGCGCTTCAGCGTGACGGCGTGCGCTACGATGACATCATGATGGGCATACTCCGCAGCGAATGGGAAGCCAAGGATTTGGCGCGCTCAGCGACATCTTGACCAGGTGCTTGACAAATCGGAATGAGTGGGCGTATTATTGGTGAAACGTTTCCGTGAAACGTTTCACCAGGACGAATTTGCGTAAACGCGAAAGTTGTTTCCCATGCGGCGCAAGACGGTAACCATTCGAGACGTGGCAAAGCTGGCCGGTGTCGGGGTCAGTACGGTATCCTACGTCCTCAACGGCAGGGACGACCACGTCGGGGCGGACACGCGGAACCAAATCCTGGCCGCAGCTCGCGAACTGAATTACCGCCCGAATGCTATTGCCCGCAGCATGGTCAAACAGCAGACAGCCATCATTGGCCTGGCGATTACCGAACTCGACAATCCCCTCTTTGTT
>DATGFK010000153.1:0-7135 GCA_035309185.1 Aggregatilineales bacterium | reverse complement strand
CCCCCTACCAACACTCCGAATCCGCTGGTACTGCCACCTGCAACTCCTGTGCCCAGCAAAACGCCCACAGAAATCCTTCAGACCGCCTGAGTCTTCCCTGTGCGAGCAAACTTTGCTATACTACCTTTACCTAATCTGGTGTATATTGGGAGTTGGATACACCAAATTTGGGTAGAAAGGCCCCGTAGTTCAGGGGATAGAACACAGGTTTCCTAAACCTGGTGTCGGGGGTTCGAGTCCCTCCGGGGCCACATTTGTAAATAAGTAATAGCGATATTCTAGCCCTCTCTCGCCACCATTGATTTACCCGATTGAAGGTTCTGCCAGCTTTACGCCGCGCAAAAACTGAGCATTGATGGCAACCACAATCGTACTGATGGACATGAGCAGTGCGCCTACTGCTGGAGAAAGAATAATCCCGACGGGGGCTAAGACACCTGCTGCTAACGGCAGCGCAAGCACGTTGTAGCCTGTCGCCCACAATAGATTTTGAATCATTTTGCGGTACGTAGCTCGGCTCAACTCGAAGATTTTGACGACATCAAGTGGATTGCTCTGGACCAGAATAATCCCTGCCGACTCGATAGCCACATCGGTTCCGCTGCCAATAGCGATCCCGACATCTGCACGAATAAGTGCTGGAGCATCGTTCACGCCGTCGCCAACCATTGCTACTTTCTTGCCCTCGCGTTGCAGGTCAGCAATCTTTTGTTCCTTATGTTCGGGCAAAACCTCCGCGAAAACTGTATCAATGCCTAACTCGCCCGCCACGCCATTTGCCACCGCCCTGCTATCCCCGGTCAACATCGCTACCTGGATGCCCATTTCATTCACCCGCCGCACCGCCGCTTTGCTTTCTGGTCGGATTGCATCTGCCAACGCCAGCGCGGCAATGGGTTGATTGTCCTGAATAAGATAGACCGCCGTTTGCCCTTTGGCGTCGGCAGTCGCGGCAAAACGCGCCAGATTTTCGGGTAGGCTGATGTTCAGAAATTCCAACAGTCGTGGCCCACCCGCAAAAACGGAATGGCCTCGATAAGTGGCCTTGATGCCGCGCCCTTTCAAAGCCTCGAAATCGCTCACTTGTACCACCTTAGCCTGGAGTTCTTCCGCTTTCCGCCGAATGCCCTGCGCGATGGGATGCTCCGAATCGCCTTCAACCGCTGCCGCCAGCGCCAATGCCTCTTCTTTTGTCCAGCCATCAATGACCGCCATATCAACCACACCGAAGCGCCCTTCGGTCAGTGTCCCCGTTTTGTCGAAAATGACGGTGTTTATCAGACGCGCCTTTTCCAGTGCTAATCGGTCCCGGACCAGAATGCCATTCCGTGCGCCAAGCGAGGTGCTGATCGCAACCACCAGTGGAATTGCCAGGCCAAGCGCGTGCGGGCAGGCAATCACCAACACCGTCACAACACGCTCCAAAATATCCAGGTGCAGCCCTGACGCTAACGTCCAACCAACAGCCGTCAGTGCAGCCACAGCCACTGCAACATAGAACAGCCACCCCGCCGCCTTGTCCGCGAGAATCTGCGTATTGGATTTACTCTGCTGGGCCTGTTCCACCAGACGCATGATGCCCGCCAGAGCAGTATCTTTGCCCGTCGCCGTGACGCGAACCCTCAAACTACCCTCGCCATTGATTGTCCCTGCAATGACTTTCGCGCCGGGTTCTTTAGTGACCGGCCTCGACTCGCCAGAAATCATGGCCTCATTCACGGCGGAATGGCCTTCTGCCACCTCCCCATCGGCGGGAATACTCGCTCCGGGCCGTACTAAGACAAGATCGCCCCTGTGGAGCGTATTAACTGAAACCTGCTTCGTACTGCCATCAGTCTGGACAAGTTCAGCCATGTCCGGCATCAGCTTCGCCAGTTCATTCAACGCGCCCGATGCCTGCCGTACACTGCGCATCTCTAGCCAGTGACCGAGCAGCATGATGTCAATGAGCGTTGCCATCTCCCAGAAGAAACCACTCATCGGGGAGATGAACACCGCCAGCAGGCTGTACGCAAAGGCGGCGGTAATCGCCATGGAAATGAGCGTCATCATGCCCGGCGTACGGCTGCGGATTTCTGGTACAGCCATTTGCAAAAAAGGTATGCCGCCATAAAAGAATATGATAATGGCGAACGCTGGCCCGATAAACTGACTGCCAGGAAATTCTGGCGTCTGAAAACCAAACCAGGTCTGGATCATCGGGCTAAACAATAGCACGGGGCTAGTCAAGAGTAGGCATCGCCAAAGACGCTGCCGAAACATCTGCTCATGCCCGCTGTGATCCGCGTGTGAGCCGCTCTGCCCGGCATGTTCCATTGCGTCCATCGCGTGATCTGGTTCGGTGTGCGGGTGGGGCTGTGGATGAGATGGCATCGCGTGGTTATCCATCATTTCGTCCTGCATTGTCGCAGGATGTCCAGGTACGTTATGATGATGTTCAGGATGTTCCATTTTTATCTCCTGATTCTTGTTCACATTCGTTACTACAAGCGTAACGTACAAATCATTGCCAGGTGCTTACCTCTTTGAAAAGTGCAGAAGCAAGCCGAGCGCAGCGTGTGGCAATCTCTTCGGGAGTGTTGGGTCGTCCGTGTTCAAGCCACCAGGTGATAGCTTCAACCAGCATGGCAGATACAAGGTCTGGCACAAACGTATCTGAGAACGTGAATACAAGCCGAGCATCTGGCGATTGCCCATCTGGAATGCGCTCATGCTCTTTGACCAATTCAGCCAGAGATGCACGCATCATCTTCACAAACCAGGGACTCCCCTTACTGCCAAGCAGCGCTCGATAGAGCCGCTCGTATTCCGCGATATGCTCGAAGAACTTCACCCAGACCTGCGGGGGATGCTGTTCCGGCCCCGTAGCAGCGATAGCGCCCCGCATGGTGCTGATGACTTCCTCAAAGATTTGCTCGACCAGATCGTATTTATCCTGATAATTGCGATAGAACGCGGCACGGCTCACCATCGCCCGTGTAGTTAACTCCCCAATCGTGAGCGCGTCGAAGCCGCACTCCTCGATCAACTCAATTAACGCCTCCCGCAACAACTTCTGCGTCCGTCTGAGACGGACATTGTTAATTGGCTGAGACATATGACGCTCCTTGTCTCATCTGGGACAAATCTTCCCGATTGATTCTTGTTTCTCGATGCGCGTCCAATTACACTTGGAATCAGACAGAAACACCCATTTGAGACAGTATGTTTCAATTCAATCAGTCTGTCAACATGATGTAAGTTTACTCTGAAGGAGCAGGATAATATGCACTCATTCGCACGTCACCAACATAGCAAATCGGGCGAGGCATCGCCCAAAGCGACAAAAGGACTGATTCTCAACGACGGTTTGCGTTACGACCTGTTCGGCTGGTTTTGTGATACCTTCTTGTTTCGTGGCAAGTTGCGGGAGATTCGGCAGCGAACCGCTAATCTGGCCCGCCTTCAACCCGGCGAGAAGGTACTGGATGTGGGTTGCGGCACGGGAACGCTGGCGATTGAAGTTCAGCAGCGCGTTGGCGCAGCAGGTCACGTCGTCGGTATTGATCCGGGTACACAGCAAATCGCCCGCGCCCGCTACAAGGCGGCTCGGCGCAACTTGCCCATTGATTTCCAGATCGGGGTGATCGAGCATCTGCCCTTCCCCGATCAGACATTCGATGTCGTCCTCAGTACCATTATGATGCACCATTTGGGCGACGGCCTCAAGCGTCAGGGGCTTGCTGAAATCTCCCGTGTACTCAAACCAGGGGGACGCCTTGTGATTGCCGATTTCAAGCGCCCAGAAGAACGCCCGTCTCAACCCGCGCGATTTGGCAGCGTTCGAGACCTACCTGGTTTCGTCAACGAGGCTGGTTTCTTACAGGTGGAGACAGAGGATATGCCGTTTCCACGATTCGAGGGAGGAGTAGGTTTTGTCAGGGCAGGGAAAGGCTAACATGAAAAAGCGATCACAGGAAGACTCTGTGTTTCAGGAGAACCAAACCGAGGATTCAAGCATAAGCGAAGACAACCTGCCTAAAGGTTTTCACGGATTCATGATGGGTCATGTGGGCCACCAAGACGTGACCCATTCAAAAAACAAGGGGACGAAATCCTTTCCCGTTGTTCCAATTCTGCTGACAATCATGGTAGTCCTGCATATCCTTGCGGCTATTGTTCTTTCCAAGACGGCTTCCGGTGCATTTTCTTTTAACAACGCGATGTCTTATGGCATGATAGGATTGTTGGTTGTCTTTGTCATGTCCAAGCTCAAGCACGTATTGGGCTTTATGCGTAGAAAGGAGAAACCCTCGGCGCGGGGAATCACGAATGGCGTAAGCAGCACGAGTAGCGTGGAGCATGAGTAGCTATTGCCTTTTCGATAGATTATCGCCGTATAAACCAAGTCGGGTTTAGTTATCAATGCATCGTCTTAGGAAGCAAAAAAAGCCGAAGTAACGTTGTCGGCTCTTTGCGCGATCCACTTCATTTTCATTATTTGAGAATCAAGGAATTTACAGTCCCTCCTGACTTTTGAACTTACGGATGATAACAAAAACCCATTGTTCGCTGATTCCATATTCGCGGGCAAGCAATGAAGGACTTTCGCCTGCAAGGTAACGCTGGTGAAAGGTGAAGCGGATGGCGGCAGCGCGCCATAAAGCAGCACAAGAAATATTTGGACGTGGTATGGCTCCGTATCGATCCGTAACAACCAAGATATATGTCAGACGATTACTATCGTCCCGTTGCACACCAAAGACCGGTTTGACAACAATCCTGTTCGCAATAGGCCTATATAGTTATCGCTACTTGGTCACAGGTTTACGCGCCGTGCTCATTCCGCCGCGTCGAGTTTCTCAGCGTTGATCTGGCGAAAAGCTGATCAGTTGGGAAGCATCTGGAATACGTCCAGCGAGTTGTTTTTGCAGATAGACCAGTTTCTCGGGGTTCGCCAGACCATAGATCTCCTGAATACCTTCTGCACTCAGGGACAGGCTAACGACGAAGGTCAGTTTGCCTTCGTCCCAAAACAAGATAGCCAGACTGCCATTGATCTTGTCCAACGTATAGAATAGAGGCCGTTTATTTGCGCGAAGCAGACTCATCCAGAGATGGGCTACTGCTGGCTGGCCGTAGACCGGCTTGAGGATCGACGGCACTTTGCCGCCACCGTCTGACCAGGCGATGGCATCCTGAGCCAGGAGGCTGGTTAGAGCCGCCACGTTCCCCGCCTGACTGGCGGAAATAAAACTGACTAAAAGCTGGCGTTGGCGCTGCGGCTCCGGGTCGAAATGTGCCTGCTTGTCTTGCAAAGCCTGCCTGGCTCGATGAAAGATTTGACGGCAATTGGCAGGACTTTTGTCCAGCATCACCCCGACTTCGCTAAAAGAGTAATCAAAGACTTCATGCAGGAGAAAAACTGCGCGCTCAGGTGGGCTGAGCGCCTCTAGCAGGCGTAAAAAGGCCAGAGAAAGCGTTTCTTTCTGCTCAAGATCTGCCAGCGGAAACCCGCCGTCCTCCGAGGTGAGGACAGGTTCGGGCAGCCAGTCTCCAATATATTGTTCGCGCGCGACACGGGCCGATTTCAGATAATCCAATGCCAGTCGGCTAATAATCGTCGTTAGATACGCTTTTAGAGAGACAATTTCCTGACTGGCGCTCGCCTGATAGCGCAGATAGGTTTCCTGTACAAGATCCTCAGCGTCACTCGCGCTGCCGGTCATCCGATATGCAATTGAAAAGAGCAGCACACGATAGTGTTGAAAATCTTCTCCCTGGTTCTCCTTTCGCATAGAGTCGTCCATCGCCACATTTCCCCTTTTGTCTGATTGTAAGCCCAAACCAGGACAGCCAACAAACAGAAGCGTGTCACGTTTATCTACACTCTCTCGTCTACTGTATGAGCCTCTGAGAGGCATACAAGCAAAGCAAAGAAAAATAGGAGAGAAAATATCATGCAACACATTCTGGTTACAGGCGGCGCGGGAACGCTGGGCCGCTTGGTTGTGACACAATTGAGCGCAGCGGGGAATACCGTACGTGGGATGAGTCGACGGGCCGGGCCTGGAAATGATTGGCCGGGCGCGGAGTGGCAGCAAGCTGATCTGGAAACCGGCGCTGGCCTGGCAGAGGCAGTTCAAGGCATAGATGTCGTGGTTCATGCCGCCAGCGGTGGGAACAACCATACCTGGCAGATCGACGTTGAAGGCACGCGCCGCTTGCTGGACGCGGCTCGCGAGGCACGAGTCTCGCACATAGTCTTCATTTCGATTGTGGGCATTGATAAGGTTCCGTATGCCGTTGGCAAAGCCAAGCTCGCCGCCGAAAACCTCATTCAGCAAAGCGGCATTCCCTGGTCAATCCTCAGAGCAACGCAACTTCATGTTTCTATCAATAGCTTGATGAAATTTCTGGGCAAGCTCCCCCTGGTTGCGCTGCTCCCGACTGACCTGCTGCTCCAACCTGTTGCGGAGGAGGAAGTGGCTCGACGCCTGGCTGAGATCGTCAAGGCTGGACCGTCTGGCCGCCTGCCGGATATGGGCGGCCCGAAGGTTTACACTCTGGGAGATCTGGCGCGGATCTGGCTCAAGCAGCGTGGGATGCAGCGTGCCATCATCCCGCTCTGGCTGCCAGGCAAAACAGCCAGCAGTATGCGTAAGGGAGGCAATTCCTGCCCGCAACAGGCTACCGGCACACTAAGATGGGAAGCATGGCTACAGTAGCACTATCGTCAGCAACATTAGCAACCATCCATCTGCGAATTCGATAGATTTCCGCCGTATCATGTCGAGTCAGGTCATCAATGTGGTCAGGTTATCAACGATCACATTGTGCCAAAACAATAAGCCACAATCGTTCCATAAGATTGTGGCTCCTTTCGCCAATGAGCTAATGATTGTTGGTAGTGGTCAACTTCTAAGAGACGGTTTGAAAATCAGTGAGCGGGAGCAAGGCGCTTGAGAAGATGATGAATAGAAGCGAGAAAGACCATGCCCTGGCTGTTTTGGAGTAATTGCTCATAATCCTTGCTGAGGCGACGATAACGGCCTAACCAAGCGAATGTGCGCTCAACAATCCAACGCTTGGGCAGGACTTCAAAGCCTTTGACATCATCAGAGCGCAAGACAATCGCCAAGACGACATCAAAATG
>DATGFK010000152.1:0-5701 GCA_035309185.1 Aggregatilineales bacterium | reverse complement strand
AAGTCTCAGGAGCGAGCAGGTCGCGCTGCTCCTGTCGCTGGAAAGTCCGTTTGCCGTCTTTTTCGGCATGGTCGGAGGGGAGGTGATCCTTTCTCGTATGCTCCTGGGCTGCGTCATGATGATCGCTGGGGTCTGGCTGGCCCTGCTGCAAGGCTCTCAAAGTCGAGAAATGCAACAGCCTTTGCTCGACCCACGCAGGCGCAGCCCCTATACCCTTGACAGCACGACTGCTCCGGACAGTCTGTTGAATTCCTGAAGAAAGGAGGATTCTCATTATGCGTAAACGCCTTGCCTTGATCGCTCTCGTCGCCGTATTCAGCATCCTGTCGCTCGTGAGTATGGCGAAAGGCTCTGCCCATAGCGTCCTGGCCTACCACATTTGCACGTCCGCGCAGTGCTAGAGCTTCAGCAGTGACAGGCAAAGGGCGGGAAGCTTCCCGCCCTTTCTCAAACTTTAAGTAGATGATTCGCCGTATTAACGAGTTCTCGGCGATTTTGGAACGAACACTCTCTAGAATGTTGAAGACTGCACTGGAAAAGGGGAAGATCGCTTTGAAGAGAAGACAAGTTTCACGCCTGGCTGCCTTCGCATTCGTGGTGCTGATCCTGGGAGCGTCCTTATTGGGCTTCCTGCCGAACCAGGCCCCTGCGGTGCAAAGTAGTCCACCCGCTCTTCCTCTGGGGCCACGCGCGGCGCTGGCTTCGGCACCGAGAATAAATTGTGGAGCAAACCAGACCTGGGCTACGGGTGAGGACGGCGCTGCGGGTCAGTGCCTCGATATAACAGGAGACGTTGCCTCTTGCCTGGCCGCAGGCGGTGTCCCGGCCATCTATCCGAGCGGTTTTTTCTGTGGGGGTATCGGTCAGCCTCCACCCCCTCCGCCAGTTCCCGACAAGCCAGGCGTTAACCTGGGTGCGGCCTGCATCGCAGTGGATACTCGTGTCCTTAGCCTCTCGCCGGGCAACAACAGCAGTGGGGCCACCTTCCACGTGCGCATGGCGACGGCGCAGACGCAGAGCAGTGGCCCTTACACCATGCAGGGCGGGGGAGGCACAACCTACACGTTTAGTGGCCTCTCGCAAGATGTCCCCTACGTGTTTCAGACAGTCGCGGATAACCAATATGGCACTTCTGGCTGGACTGGCTGGCTCGGCCCGGTCAAACAAGACCTGAATCCGCCCACGACCACCTATACTCCGGTCGGCGCGGCTGGCACCAACCTCTGGTGGAAGTCCAACCTGACGGTCAGCCTGCCCGCCGTAGATAGCGGCTGCCTGGGTGTTAAGACGACGACTTACACGCTGGACAGCAATCCACCTGCCACCTACACCGGTACGCCATTTCCGGTGACGGGCGATGGCATTCACTCGCTGAGCTACTTCTCAACGGATGGCTCTCATGTCGAGGCCACGCAGACGCAGACGATTAAGATTGACACCACACCGCCGACACTGACCATGACGCCTTCGCGCCCGCCGGATACAAAATTCGGCTGGTATCACAGCACGCCGATCCTCACGCTGGCTGTTTCTGACGCGACCAGTGGCGTCGCCAGCACGCAGATTCAGATTGACGGCAAAGCCTGGACGGCCTGGAATGGCAAGACTATTGCCTTCAGCGGCGACCTCAAGCACACCTTGAATGTGATCGTCACCGACAACGCGGGCAATGTCACGACGGGCGGTTGGGTGTTCCCGGTAGATTCAACCCCACCGCAGGTGGGCATCGCCTTCGACAAACCACATGGCCCCAACGGCTGGTTTGCCTCCTCACCGGTGGAAGCGATCCTGACCATTTCTGACAACCTGAGCGGGATCGCTCTTGCCATGATCCAGGTGGACGGCAAACGCGACTCTTCGCGGGTGCCGGTCATAGGGCCGGGCGTGCATATCGTGGCCTGGTGGGTCTACGATAAAGCCGGGAATCAGAACGTGAGCACCTTGCCCGTTCAAATTGACCTGGCTCCGCCCGACGTGGGCAGCGTGTCGTGTGGGCCGTCGAGCATCGCCCCTGGGCAAAGCTGGAGTCTGAGCGCCAGCATCGGCGATGACGCCTCTGGCGTGAACAGCCTGACCATGAACATCAACGGCGCGGAATCGGGCAGCGCTGCCGCCATCCGTTTCCCCGCTGGCACGCTATCCACCAACGCGACTCTGAGCTATGCGCCCAACACCGTTGGCAGCTACAGCGTAGACCTGGTGCTGACCGATAACGCGACCCGCACGACCACGCGCAGCGGCGTGTGCAGTTTCAGCGTAGCGCTGCCGGTGCATGGCGCAGCGTTCTCGACCATGACTCCCACACGGACGCCGATCTACGAGATTGTCACCAACACGCCGCCACCTTCTGCGACGCCATTGCCAACCGGAACGATACCGTCGACCAACACCCCACAGCCGAGCCTGGACGACGCGAGCGGCTCCGACGCAACCCAGGCTGAGCTTTCGCCGACGGCAACGGGTACTTCTACGCCTGTCGCCGTTGCGATGGTATTCCCTGGCGGCAACTCGAACAACACGGGGAACGGTAGTGGGGGAGGCGGCGCGCCCGACTCTTATGATTCCGTCACGCCGCCGCCGGACCTCAACACACTGCTCGACCAGGCCGGTCTGCTGGGCGGCGCGGGCGCAGCGGTCGCCCTGAGTGGATGGGCGCTCCAAACCGACGACGAAAAGAAGAAGAAAAAGGCCCAACAGCAAGCTGCGCTTCAGCTTGCGCTCGGCCAGCAGAGCCAGCAGGCACAGCAAAACTACGCCAAGAATCAGAACATGCAGGGCACTGCGCAGACAGACGTGCAGGTTGCCTCATCTCCTTCGGATGCCTGGATCGCTTATGAGGGCGCGCTCAACGCCTACTACGAGGGCATTGCCTTCCGGAAGGGCGAGGAGCAGCAGGCCGAGCAATACTGGCACGAGCAGGCGGTCATTGAGGAACAGCAGCGCGAGGAAGAGGCGCGCAAGGCCGAAGCTTACTACGAGTGGGTGCAGGCACAGAAAGAAGCCAAGGCAATGGCGGACTTCCGCGCAGGGGAACTGGCTACTGATGAACAAACAGCGGAAGCCGATGCCCAGGCGCTGGCCTGGTCAGATTTCCGGGCAGGCGAAGTGCAAACCGATGTGCAGATCGCAGAAGCCGATGCGCAAACCGCAGCCTTGTCGTCCTATCGCCAGCAGGAAAACAGTTATTCAGTGCAGTCTGCACAGACCCAGGTAGACGCCCAGGCAGAGGATGCCTTCATCGCCGATAAAGTCCAGGCCGCCGATACCGAGGCCAAGATGGATAAGGCGCTCAAGGCGATTAACAATATGGAGCAAACCATCTCCAACCTGCCCCAAGGCACAACCGGCGCTGAGCCTGCAACGGTCGTTGTGGATAGCACCGGCCACCTGATCCCCACGCACGTGGTCAATCCTTACGGGGCTTTGCTCTTCAGCCCAACAGACACGTCCCTGCCTGACGGCACGAGCATTACGGTAAATGTCGACGGCACGATCACGCGCCATGCTGGATACTTCGGGGATCAGACTTTCACAGCTCTGGATTTTCACGACCTTGCGCTGATGCGTGCCATTGACTTTGAAACCGGCACCATGACACCACTAGCCCCGCCCTTCCCCGGAAGCGATGGATCTGGCTCCACCGCGCAATATTTCACTGCCAACCTTGATCCATTTCTGAACCGTCTCGACGAACTCAAAGATAGGCTCTCGAAGAGAGACCCGAACTGGGTGAATGACGCCAACTGGCAGAACCTGACGCCGGAAGGGAAGTTCCAGGCCCTCCAGGACGAAAAGGCGAAGCTGGGCATCGTGGGAGCGATTGCCGTAAGCACGCCGGAGCCAGGCGATGTCTTTGCTCCGCTTGCGATGGCTGGAGCTACTGGCGTGATGGGCCTTAGTAGTCTCAGTGTCACCGGCGGTGGAATACCGATGGGGACTGTCTTCAGCGCGGACGATCTGGCTTCTACCAATGCTCAGAACGCAGATTCTACGAACAGTCAGGACACGTCTGAGAATCCGCAGCCAGACCCAGCTTCACAGTCGACTAAACCCACTGTCAAGGCGGACGTTGTGCCAGATTCTACTGATCCCAACCGTGTGAATCTAGAGCTTCCTTCTACGGGCCAGAATCTGGGCCATTTCTATCTCAATAAAGATGGCCTGATGGAAGGGATGATCAAGACACAGCAACTCGCACTTGATGAGAATGGGCGCTACGGTTATGGGCCAACAGGGAAGTTGCTGACACAACCCATCGGTGGGGTGAAAATCAATGCTACACAGGGCCTCGAAGATTCCTGGAATGCACTCGGCCAACCGCCGGGATTCAAAGCGACGTGGACGTCCCTTGATACAACCGAGGAAGTGCCATTGACGACTAACCTCGACGCTTTCAATGACAACCTTGCAAGACAGGCCATCAAGAGCTTAAACAATCCGGATATTTCGTCGCAGATCGATACAATTAAGGCAGGCTACGGGAGTGCGCCGGCTCGAAATCTGGCCGCCATTCAGCAACTTGAAGAGACAAACCCGGAAGCTGCTGCCCAGATTACTGCTAAAATCCAGGAGATGGCGACTGATCCAGAAGCGTTGCGAACGGCAGCACAAGATACATTCACAGGCAGATGGGCAGGAACCCACGAGTTTACTCAGGTAACGGTTGTCGGCCGGACCTATCAAAATCCAGACGGGACGTTTACGCACATTGAACTGAAATTCACCCCTGAAACATCAAATTGATGTCTCGTTCTAACGCAATTCTTGCGCCCTGCGCTTGACATCAGCAGGGCGCTGCTTTTAAGATGGAGATAGGACATAGGAGATATGACAATGGCTGTAGTACGACAGGACTTGTTCAGTACGGCGCATTCTGCCGGTGATAAGATCAGCCTGCCCATGAAAGGCGGCTTGACGCTGGATATGATCTGGTGTCCACAAGGCACCTTTCTGATGGGTACACCCGAAGGTTCTCGCATTCGCAACAAGCTACTGGATGTAGATGGCCCTTATCCAACGCAGCTCACCAGAGGCTTTTGGATAGCCCAAACGCTGGTTACGGAAGCCCTGTGGCAGGCATTCATGGAGCATCAGTCGTCGGTGTTCTATCCTCCTCAGCCACCGTCAACCTACCCGGCTTGTGATGTGGGCTGGGACGCCGCGCGGGCATTCTGTGGCAGAGTTAGCCAGTATTTGCACGCACAGGGAATTTTGCAGGGCGACGAGCGTATTGACTTGCCAACCGAGGCTCAGTGGGAATACGCCTGTCGCGCAGGGACGACATCGCTATGGTACTTTGGCGATAATCCGGATGAACTGCGTGAACACGCCTGGTATTCCCTGAACGCGGAGAGTGGGATACATCCGGTTGGCCTGAAGAAGCCGAATCCCTGGGGGCTATATGACCTATACGGAAACGTCGAGGAGTGCTGCCTGGACGGAAGTCCTTCTAGGTTCACCAAGCGGGACAAAACCCTAATGAAGGATCCTCTCCTGAACGTTAAAGATGACATGAAGGTCGTGCGCGGAGGCGACTACAAAACGGCGTCGGAACGCATAGTGCGCTCTGCTGGGCGTTCGTGGGTGCCGCTGTGGAATGATGAATATGACATGATGTATATCGGCGGTATTCGCCCCGCCTGCATCAGCGCGCTGCCACCAGGTCTGCCCGACGTAATGACTTTGGAGTAACTTGGTGGAC
>DATGFK010000151.1:0-9235 GCA_035309185.1 Aggregatilineales bacterium | reverse complement strand
CCGTCCCTGGACGCTGATGGAAGTGTGCGGCGGCCAGACTCACGCCATTGTGAAATATGGCGTTGACGAACTCCTGCCGCCACAGATCAATTTGTTGCATGGCCCGGGCTGTCCTGTCTGTGTGACGCCCGTCGAAATGATTGACAAGGCCGTCGAGATCGCCGCCAGGCCGGGCATCATCTTTACGTCGTTCGGCGATATGCTTCGTGTACCCGGCACGCACGGCGATTTGTTGAGCAGTAAGGCCGCAGGTGGCGACGTGCGGATGCTCTATTCGCCGCTGGATGCGCTTAAAGTGGCCCACGACAATCCCGACAAGCAGGTGGTGTTCTTTGCGGTTGGCTTCGAGACGACGGCCCCGGCCAACGCGATGGCCGTGTTCCAGGCTAAGATGCAGGGCGTCAAGAATTTCTCTGCACTGGTCTCGCATGTGCTGGTTCCACCAGCGGTTGAGGCAATCCTATCAGCGCCCGGCAATGAGGTTCAAGGCTTTCTGGCGGCAGGACACGTCTGCGCCATTATGGGCTATACGGAATATGAACCACTGGCCCGCAAGTACCACGTGCCATTCGTGGTAACCGGCTTTGAACCCCTGGACATTTTGCAAGGCATCCTGATGACGGTCACACAGTTGGAAGAAGGGCGCGCCGAGGTCGAAAATCAATATGCTCGCTGCGTCCAGCGCCGGGGCAATGTCCCCGCCCAAGAGCTGATGACGCAGGTCTTCGAGGTTGTCCCCCGTAAATGGCGAGGGATCGGCGAGATTCCCCACAGTGGGCTGGGCCTGCGCCCTGAATTCGCCGAATTCGACGCCGAACGCCGCTTCGGGCTGTCCGAGTTGCATGTGGAGGAGTCAACGGCCTGCGTCAGCGGACTGGTGTTGCAGGGCCGCAAGAAACCTTTCGAGTGTCCTGCCTTTGGTACCCTTTGTACGCCCGAACACCCGCTCGGCGCGACGATGGTCTCGTCGGAAGGCGCGTGCGCAGCCTATTATCGCTATCGCCGGGTCGCAAGCATCGGTAAACGTGAGGTAGTGAGATGACAACAAAACTTCGCGAGGCAGGGACTCAGTTTAGCCTGATCTGCCCGATTCCAATCTCCGATTACCCGATTGTTACGCTGGCGCACGGCAGTGGCGGAAAGCTCACCCATCACCTCATTGAGAAGCTGTTTGTGGCTGCCTTTGGCAACCCGATCCTGGAAGGCCGTCATGACGGGGCTGTGATTGCTCTGGATAAGCCTATCCTTGCATTCACGACTGACTCATTCGTCGTTAAACCGCTGTTTTTCCCTGGCGGTAACATCGGCAAACTAGCCGTGACCGGAACGGTCAACGATCTGGCGATGTGTGGCGCGCGCCCAAAGTATCTTAGCGTGGGCTTCATTATCGAGGAAGGCCTGCCGATGCAGACGCTATGGGAGATCGTTCAATCCATGCAGCAAACAGCGCTCGAAGCAGGCGTGGAGATCGTCACCGGCGACACGAAGGTTGTTGACAAGGGGAAGGGCGACGGCATCTTTATCAATACAGCGGGCGTGGGCACGCCCATCGGCGATCAAGCGATCTCCCCACGCAACGTGAAACCAGGTGATGTGATGATCCTGAACGGTGACATCGGGCGGCACGGCATGGCGATCATGGCCGCGCGGGAGAGCCTGGCCTTTGAAAGTGACATTGAAAGCGACTGTGCGCTGCTGATTCAGCCGGTGCTGCGTCTGCTTGAGGCAGGGGTCGAGGTTCACTGTCTGCGCGATCTCACCCGTGGCGGACTGGCAAGCGCGCTGGTCGAGATCGCGGAGGCGTCAGGCTTCAACGCCCACATTGATGAACGCGCGATCCCCGTCCGCGAAGACGTGCGCGCGGCCTGCGAAATCCTGGGCTTCGATCCGCTGTACGTGGCGAATGAAGGCCGCTTTATTGCTTATGTCGCCCCACAGGATGCGGAGCGTGCCCTGTCCATCCTGCGCGAAATAGTTCCAGACGGCGAGCCTGCACTAATCGGGTCGGTGGAAGCGGACGCCGAAGGCATGGTCACCATGCGCAGCGTCGTCGGCGCCAACCGGATCGTGGATATGCTGGCAGGCGAACAACTGCCGCGCATCTGCTGAACGACACCCACAGGAATCTCACAGGGCGGCGCCTGAGATCGGCCCGCCCTTGACCTTGAAAGAAAGGAACTGCGCTTTCGGCTACTTCGCGCGATCCTGATCCTTTTCGCGATACATCGGAATGTCCATAGGAACGAACCCTGCCCAACCGTCGCCCGCCAGGCGCTTCCGCTCTTCCTCATTCAGTTTCAAAACCAGATCTTTGTCAGCGGTGTGTAAGTCAATGGTCAGAATTTCCGAGCCATCGTCTTCCAGGACATCAAAGCAGCGCCGCTCGTAGCCCATAGGGAACTTGAGGAACTGCCCCAGGCAGCGCTCACAGAACGCCAACTGAGCGTCACACACATTGCGATTAATCTTGACGTACATGGTAATGTCCTTTCCCTGATCTTCCTTTTTTCTATTTTTCCTCGCACTTTCAGGCGATAGGCGAGATTGCTTTGACGATTTTCTATAACGCAATCGCATCGCCTGTATGCTTCACGGTAACGTAGTTGAGGACAAAGTGAACCCCCGCCAGCGCCCGTACCAGCCGAGTGGCCTCATCGGCAATCCGGGGATCGTGAACCAGGCCGGAAAGCCAGACCTCGCCCTGGTCGTTGGCGCTTACGGCAATGTGTTCGCACGAAGAGACATAGCACGGCGTAATCCATCGCTCCAACAGGCTTTCCGCTTCGGCCTGTAATTTTCGATTAACTCCAACATCCCCTGAGTACAACATATGCAGACCCTTCATGGCTTGTAGGCCCACCAGATTGTTCTAAGTGTAAGGCGGACTGGCGCGCAATTGGTCACTTTCTGGCTGGATATATGTCATCGAACCATGTGATCTGCGACAGGTTGCAATCTAAGAGGCATGAGAGCGAAAGAGGTGACCAAGAATATGATGATTGTCACCCCCAAATTGTGACTTCAGTGGCAGAAAATCCCTGTATACTCTCATTAGTTCACAGTTCCAATGAGGTTGTCAAGGAAGGAGGAAACGATGGGTTATCGCAATATTCTAATCCCACTAGATGGTTCGGATTTGGCTGAACTTGCGCTGGGCGAAGTCCAGAATATCGCTGACCCGCAGTCGCATGTTCACCTCCTGTCCATCGTCAACGAAACACCTCTCAATGAGATGGAAGCCTTTGGCATGGCGGCAAGCCAGACCATGATGGCCGCCAATGCGCAGATCTCCGCCACGCTGCCAGCCGTTGCAGCGCCGGAAAAGGTGTCAGCGGAAGTCCTCAACCGCGAACACTATTTGCGTGTTGCGGCTGAAAAGCTCTGTGAGAAGGGTTTCGAGGTCAGCACTGAAGTCCAGTCAGGACATGTGATAGACACGATCCATACCATCATGGCTAAGGGCTATGACATGGTGATCATGTCCACGCACGGTCGGACTGGCCTGAGCAAGCTCGTTCTGGGCAGCGTGGCAGAGGGCGTCCTCCACGGTGCCTGTTGTCCGGTTCTTCTCGTAAAGGCTACTGCTGCCCAGAACAGGTAGTCTAAGAACCCCTTTTTTCCCCTCCCCCATCCCGTCCCCAACCCCGGCGGGATGGGTTTCTTTTTGCCTGGTATCAGTTGAAACTTCAGACGAATCCAGAGCGCCCCAGCTACTGATATTTGTTTCCATCCCAGACGGCGGGAGAGGGACTCTAAGATGGGAGTCTCAGAGCGGACACGGCAGTGCCGTGCCCCTACCGCGTGCCATCATACTCTTGTGGGATGAGAGGATTGAGGGGTGAAGTTTGCAAAGCGCTACTTTTCGAGCGTTTCGAGAAATTCCTCGTTGGTTTCGGTCTGACGCATCCTCTGAACCAGAAGCTCCGACGCGCCGATCAGACCCATGCCTGCGCCGTTGGGCGGATCGCCCATGAGCTGGCTGACCATGCGGCGCATTGTCCACACCCGCTGCAAGATGTCAGGCCCCAGGAGCAATTCTTCGCGTCGCGTGGACGACTTTTCGATGTCGAAGGCCGGGAAGATGCGGCGCTCTTGTAACCGGCGGCTCAGATGTAATTCCATGTTGCCGGTGCCTTTGAACTCTTCGTAGATCACGTCGTCCATACGGCTGCCAGTATCCACCAGGCAGGTCGCTACGATGGTCAGCGACCCGCTCTCTTCGATATTGCGCGCCGCGCCGAAGAAATGTTTTGGCGGATATAAGGCCGAAGGATCAAGACCACCGGTCAGGGTGCGGCCAGAGGGCGGCACCGTCAGGTTGTAGGCGCGGGTTAAGCGCGTAATGCTGTCCAACAAAATGACCACGTGGCGGGCGCTTTCTGTGAGACGCTTGGCGCGTTCCAGGGCCATCTCCGCGACCCGCACGTGATTGGTAACCGGGTCGTCAAACGTCGAGCTAATGACCTCAGCCTCGACAGAGCGATCAATGTCAGTCACTTCTTCAGGGCGTTCGCCGATGAGGACGATCATCAGGTGAATGTCAGGATATTTCATGCTGATCGCATTGGCGACCTCTTTGAGCACAGTTGTCTTACCTGCTTTTGGCGGTGAGACGATGAGGCCGCGCTGCCCGCGGCCAATCGGCGCAATCAAGTTAATCAAGCGCGTGGATAGGATACGGGGGTTCGTTTCGAGGTCAAAGCGCTGGTCAGGAAATATCGGGGTGAGCTGTTCAAAGGTGGGGCGGTTTTTGAGTGCTTCCGGGTCAAGCCCGTTGACCGCTTCCACGCGCAGCAGCCCGAAATACTTCTCCGAATCTTTGGGTGGGCGCACCTGGCCGATGACCATATCGCCTGTCCGAAGGTTAAAACGGCGGATCTGCGTCTGGCTGACGTAAATATCGTCTGGCCCGGGCAGGTAATGATCCGAACGCAGGAAGCCAATGCCTTCGTCAATGATTTCCAGTACGCCACCACGCAGTTCGTGACCTTGTTTTTCGGCCTTATCGCGCAGGAGGCGCACGACAAGATCTTGTTTTTTCAGACGACTGAATCCTGCGATGTTTGCGTCACGTGCCAGGTCTCGCAAGGACTCTAAAGAATGCTGTTCAAGTTCTGCTATATCCATGTTTGAATATTCTCCGGCGAGGTGGTGAATTTGCGGTTAATGTTGATGGTAAATCGGTGCGAACGGCTTTGGAGCTACCTGGTGAGGATTTGAAAAAAAGTCCCGATCTGGGAAATCATGCACCCAGTAACATTGATCAGATTGAGACCGATCAGTGAGAGTTGATTACCAAAACTGTGAAAAGTCACTTCTTCAAGTGGAGCGGCTAATTCATCATAGCATAAGCTGTCTGTATGGTCAACAATTGGTGACACTCCGCTGCGCAGCGCACAGATGAGCGGCGTTGCATAAAGCCCCAGGCCAGACGATAATAGTGCGCAGGAGATGATACTCATGAGTAGCAAACCCACCGAAATCAATCTCGATTATCGCGCAATCATTGACGGTCTTGGGCAAGGTATCCTTCTGTTTGACCCGGATGATCGCCTGATCCTGGACAACCTGGCAGCGCGCACGATCCTGGGCGCGAACCTGTCACTGATCCGCTCGGAAGGCTGGTCTGCCTGCGCAATGCTTCTGGATGCGCGCAAGCTGGATGGGCCTGGCGCCAACGAAACGCGCAGCAAAGCGCTCAAGCAAATGGAGCCGGTCCGCTTCCACACTCTGCTGGCCGGGGCATTCACACCGTGCTGGGCTACCGGTGTGCATGGTTCGGGCGGGGCTGTTTACACCATGATCACCCTCGAACAGCCCGACTGGACAGCCCTCAATGAACTGATGTCCACCTTCCGCGAGGAAGCGAGCAGTGCTATCAGCAGCACCGCCGGACATGCCGACCTGATCCAGCAGATCATCAAGAAGCGCTCGCCGAATATGACGGTGGATAAACTGGCCGACCAGGTCTCAGGCTTTGCGTCCTTAATGGGACAGCACATGCACCGTCTTCAGACGCTCATGGAACTGTTGCAGCGGCTTGAATATATCCGCACCGGACAACTGTCTAAAGACGTGCGCAACGGGCAGCGCAAAATTAAACTGGCTGATTTTGTTGAGGACTTCCTGGAAGGACTGGCCGACCATCCATTGTTTGATTCGTCTGTTAAAGATGACCTGCGGGATCGCCTTGAGGTGAAAATTCCAGATTCCCTTGCCATCTCAGCCTCACCGGAACACCTCACCAATATTCTGCGCGACTTGCTGCACAACGCTGTTCTATACAGCCCGCCGCAAACGCCGATCCTCCTCAAGGCGAGCAAAGCACAGCAAGGAGCTGCCGTCGAAATGGCTGTGGTAGACCAGGGCTACGGAATCCGGGCCAAAGAAGCGGATCGGATTTTCGCACCGTTCCAGCGCGCCCATCAGCCTCAGATTATGGCAGAATTTGGCTATGGACTCAGCCTGTACCTGGCAAAATCCGAGATTGAAGCCATGTCCGGGCGCATCTGGTATGAGAGCGAAGAAGGGGTCGGCTCGACATTTTATGTGAAGCTGCCTGCCTGGAAAGATGCCCCCAAGGACTAAAAAGCGGAAGATGGCATTCCCTAAAGGGCGACCAGGCAAGAAGGCCAGCACAATGATCGAAAAGGCAGGCACAACACTCTCAGACAGGAAAAACTCTCTCGCCGACGAGTTCGATGCTGACGCGATCTTCTCGGCTTTTGGCGAGGCTACACTGGTCATTGCGTCGGATCGTCGCGTGATCGGAGCGGCGGGCGCCTGTGATACCTACTTCTCACGTACAGCATCCGCTTGCATTGGGGCAAGCTGCGAAGATCTACTATTTGCCTGCGCCGACGCCGATCACCGATCCGCGCTGTATTGGGCGATTGAAGCCCTGATTGAGGGTTATGTAGCGCCGCGCTTTTTTCCAAGTCGCTTTCCGTTTCGCGATGATCGATCCGTACAAATCGTGTTGCTTGACGGAGGGCGGATTGTTGTGCGAGCGCTGCTCGACAAAAGTAGAGAAGTGGATCGTCTGATCCACGACCAGCTAAAACTGGCGCTGAGTTCAGCCGTAGGTTTTACTGACGTTATTCTCAAAGGCATTGGCGGCCCACTGACGGACATCCAGGTCGAAGACCTTGACGTGATCCGTCGCGAAGCGCAGTTTGCGCTTGATCTTTCCTCCGATCTACGTGCCTTATACCTCGTGCCGAGCCTGCAAGGGCCAGTACCACAGGCAGCAGTCAAGCTCTTGACCCTCAGCGGGGATGATTTGCCGCAGCGCCAGTTAGCAACTCAACACGTCGAATTGAACTACCAGTTGCCCGAAAGTTTATGGGTATACAGCAATGGCGCAATTCGGGCGTGCGTGGCGAGCGTTGTGCGTCTGCTGGCGCAGTATGCCGAACGCCATAGTCGGATTGTCATTTCTGCCAATGCGGAAGACGACCGCCTGGTTGTGAGTGTGACTTACACGCCAGCCGACCTCGTCATGCACGTCCCCCATCACATCGATCCAACCGCGCTGTCCGAGCGCCGGGGGATCAAGCAGGAACCCCGCATTTTTCCCCTTATCTCCTCGCTTCACGCCTACCTGAGCGCTACTGGCTGTGCGGCCTGGGCTGACCGTGGGCATACACCGGATGACAAAGCCTCGGTCATCTCGATGACGGTTCCACTTTGGAACGGCCCGACCAACCGATAGAATTTTTCGGACGACTGCGAGAAGCGATTTAATGTATATCTTGCCAGGCAGTATGCAGTTCTGTCTGGCCTGTTTTCATCGCCCGTAGCAAAGCATCCTGGTCAACCGGAAGGTTGTAAATCCTGACGCCAACGGCCCTGGCAATCGCGTTGACGATAGCTGGCGTGGTGTTGATGGAAGCAATTTCCCCTACACCTTTCGCGCCATAAGGGCCATCGGCAGTACGTGCTTCGATAATGTGCGAGACAATTTCCGGGGAATGCTGAATACTCGGCATCTTATAGCGAGCCAGTAAACCCGTCCAGGGAACGCCTTTTTCGACGATGTACGCTTCAGTTAAACAGTTACCCAGGCCCATGACGATGCCGCCTTCGATCTGACCTTGCAAGGCAAGGGGGTTAATAGCCCGTCCGATGTCGTGCGCCCCAACGACTTTCAAACAGCGCACCGCGCCCGTATTCGTATCCACTTCGACCAGGGCCGCTTGCGTCGCGTAGCTGAAAGCAAAGTGCATATCGCCGCCCGTTCCAAGGGCCTGGGTTGTGGGCGCCCAATATTCATAGAGCGTGCGCGGCTGAAGGCCCTGCTTACGCATCCAGCCGACCACTTCACCGACCTGCACCGTCTGCTGCTCAAAGCGCAGCAGACCTTCCTCGAAATGCAGCCGCTCCGGAGGGGCGTCGAGTTGCTCCGCCGCTACACGAGTCATGGCTTGCCGCAGTTCTCTTGCGGCCAGGCGCGCTGCATTACCCGTTACGTAGGTCTGACGGGAGGCTGTAGTCGGGCCGCCATCCGGGGTCTTATCGGTGTCGCTCAGCAGCACGCGCACACGCTCGTAGGGAACGCCTAATTCCTCGGCGGCGCATTGTGCCACAACCATGACCAGTCCCTGACCCATGTCCGCCGATGAAGTACGCACTTCAAAAGAGCCATCGTCGAAGGCTTCCACTTCGGCAGCAGCCTTGTCGGGCGCGCCACCGCCCAGTCCCGTGTTTTTGTAGGCCGAAGCAACGCCCCAGCCGTAAGCCAGGTGTCCTTCGCGCCAGGCCCAGCGGAAGCCGTCGGCTCCTGCATCGGCGCGCATGGTGTCGTACACCTGATCCAGTGACTCCAGCAGGCCAACGCTTTCTCGCAACAGTTGACCGGTAGCCGTCGTGGCGCCCACGCGCTGCGCATTCAAGCGGCGCAGCTCGACGGGGTCTATTCCTAACGCCTCGGCCAGCAAATCCATGTTCTGCTCGACAGCAAAAGCCGATTGGGTGACCCCAAAACCTCGGAATGCCCCACTGACCGGATTATTGGTATACATCGCGTAACAGTCTATTTTGGCATTAGGCACGATGTAGGGGCCAGTGGCGTGGGTCGTGGCGCGCGTCAATACCTTGTCGGAAAGACTGGCATACGCGCCGCCGTCGCCGTAGAGTTCGGCCTGAATAGCCGTCAGGCGTCCATCACGTTTGGCCCCGGTCTTGATGCGGATCACCGTCGCATGGCGCTTGGGATGGAACACAAGCGATTCCT
>DATGFK010000150.1:0-3603 GCA_035309185.1 Aggregatilineales bacterium | reverse complement strand
CCATAGCGCTGTTGCAGTTGAAGGTGCTCGGCCAGCCCTTCGTACAGCTCGCGGCGCTCGGCGGCGATTCCCAGGCGCGGGCGGTTCACAATACCATGTTCGACCAGGTCAGGTACCACATGCTGAATCACGTCACTGGTGACGGCCAGGTTGATTCCCTGCGCGTCACGCAGACTGGCAGTATTCAGTCCAACAATCTCGCCTGCGCTGTTGACCAGCGGGCCGCCCGACATGCCAGGATTGAACATGGCATCGGTCTGGATCAGGCCATCCATCAGGTTGCCATGCGGCCCGCGCACACTCTGGCCGAGCACGCTGACTATGCCCGACGTGGCAACCACGCGATCGCCATCCGGGTTGCCCAGTGCGATCACCACGCTGCCAGGCTTGAGCGCCCCGCTGTCGCCATACTTGAGCGCCTTCAGGCTGAGACCCGCCGGGTCTACTTTGATCAGGGCCAGATCGGTTTCCGGGTCTTTGCCGATGCGCTTCGCGGCGACCTTTTTGCCGTCGTAGAACATGATCTCGACCTCTTGCGTGCCGCTCACCACGTGATAGCTGGTAACGATGAGTCCGCGATCCGCATCAATGATGACGCCAGAACCCCAATTGGTGCGGGCGCGGCCCATTCTCCAGCGATGGCGATGTCCCTCTTCGCCCCGCCGTTCAACTCGTACGACGCTGGCGTTTGTCGCCTCCACAATGGTGCTGATCGCCGCCGCGTATTGATCCAGAAAAGCCTGAGCTGCTTTTAAGTCAGCCATAAATGCCTCGTTTTAGGTAACTTCATTTTTTGAAGTATATAGATGTCGCTTGAAAAAGTCAAGTTAGACCAGTATACTGATGCAAAGACTACCTCACCCAACCCTCTCCATTTCATGGAGAGGGCTTTCACAACGGTTTCCCCTCGACATCTTATGGAAAGGGGGCAGGGGTGAGGTTCCTGAATTGATGGAGGCTGAAATGACCGAGCAGATCAAGAGCGCGACAGGTAAGACGGAATACAAGAGCTATGGCCTGGACTGTCCCATTGCCAGGACGCTCGACGTGATCGGGGATCGCTGGACGCTGCTGATCATCCGTGATCTGCTGCGCGGTACGCACAAATACCAGGATTTGCTCGATTCGCTGACGGGCATTTCAACGAATCTGCTGGCCGAACGGCTGGCCCGGCTGGTTGATGAGGGCCTTGTCGCGCGCACGCTTTACACTGAAAAACCGCCGCGCGCGGAATATCACCTCACCGAGCAGGGGCAGGAGTTGGGCGCAGTCGTGGATGCGTTGTTTGAATGGGGAACACAATGGCGGGGCTGGGGACAGGCGCCTGAACTACGCACCATGCGCGAGTATTTGATCCGGGAATTAGGGCTGCGACCCGAAGACGTGCGGGAAGTCAGCGAGCAGCGTACCAAGCGCACGCGGGGATTGTTTCGGGCCTGAGCCTGGCCGAACTAACTGTTGGCTTGCTCAAACAGTGCCCGGTGAGGAAATACGAGCTGCTCCGGCGTGCGTATGCCATGTTCGAGCGTGACTCGATTGGCGCGTTCAAAATCGGCGTGAATATCCAGCATCTGCGAGAACTGCTGCGGAGATGGTTCGAGCGAAAAATGGGCGAGGGCAACCGTGAATTTCCCCGGCACAATGGCGATCCAGTGTCCGCCATCAATCGGTTTTTGTAGTGCGCGCATGGGCTTTTCGCTGATCCGCGTTTTGATCATGACGTTGAGCGCCGTCAGAACGGGTTTGGCAACCGTCACCGGCAGCGGCTCCGGCCCCTGCATGGCAAGTGGTGTCGCGGGATCGACCACGCCAAAATCGTAGATTGCATAGCATAGGATGCGCGCCTCGAAGTGCTGGCGCAGAAAAGTGGTGTGCCCCGCCCTGGCGACGCTTTGCCAGGCGTGGGTATTCGGATCGCGGGCCAGAAGCCGTTCGATGATCATGCGCTTCTCGTTGTAATGGCTGTACATGGCCGAAAACTGGGCGTGGTTCAATTTGCCTTCGGCAAATTCATTGGCGATCTGCGCTGTCTTTGCACGCAGGTTTTCGAGCGATTCCTCTGCCTGGAGACGATCCTCGATGGGGCTGGCGGGCACCGCCGCAGTAGTCTGCGTGGAACGGGGCTGCGGAGAGAGGGGCGCCGGGGGTTGCCCAACCTGGGGCGGCGTGGGCCGCACGGGGGAAGCTTCACCCGTCGCTCGTTGGGTGGCGGGCGGTGCTGCCTTTTTGTCGGGCTTACCTTCTTGTGCGCCGTTAGAACCGGACGCTTTTTCTTCCGCCTGATTCAGCAATCGTCTCAGCAGTGTGCGGGAATCATCGCCTTTTTTAGCCACAACAGAACCGAAACTCCTAATTTGCCTAGTAAGTAATATTTCATAGTAGCAGGAAAATTGATTTTGCGATAGCGGATTTGCCTACCAAATGGTTAGGATTAGGTTCGAGTTGTCCGTTCTTCGTCTTCAACCTGGCGTCGGCGCTGTAGTTCCTGGATGGAAAGGTAGGCCAGGCCTGCAAAAAACTGCTCCACGTTATCGCCGGTTGCGGCGCTGGTCAGCAGAAAGGGCATGTTCAAACTCTTGGCCCATCCCCTGGATTCGTCCGGAGGCACCACGCCGTGAAGGTCGGATTTGTTGCCGATGACGACCATCGGAACCAGCGGCACAATGCTCTGAATCTCATCGCGCCAATGCATCAGGTTGAAGAAGGTAAAGGGCGCAGTCACGTCGTAGACCAGCGCCACGGCGTGCGCGCCCTGGTAGAAAGTATCGCGGAAACTGAGAAACCGATCCTGCCCGGCTACGTCCCAGATCGAAAGTTTCACCGTGGTTTGGTCAAGTGTAACGAGTTTGGTTTGAAAATCCACCCCCAGCGTCATGATACGCGACTGGTCAAATTTGCCTTCGCAGTAACGCCGGACAAGGCTCGTTTTTCCGACATTGCCGTCTCCGGCAATCACAACTTTGTAGACCGGGACATTGCCAGGATCGTTGCTCACGCTGCGCTCCTGAATACGACTGACGTTTTGACGATTTAGTCAGAGTATAGCGCTGTTGATCGCATTTGAACTACCTTCTATCGCATTTTTGTAGGCCTGGCCGCGCCAGCGGGCCGTGTCCAGGATGGCCGGGGCCAGGCAATAGGGCTGGGAGGCGTGAATAGAAGATGCCTGCGGCAGACGCTGGCGATGGATCAGAATCTCAAAATCGCGCATCCCGCCGGAGGCAAAGTCGTTAATTTCCAACAGATACACTCGATAGCGATCCGGCTCCTGGTCGTCCGGGGCGATCATGAAATCGAGGGCCAGCAGATCAGCCTCAAGGTTTGAGCCACCCCCGCGATAGCCTGATTCTTCAGGCTGAACGTTTCTGTGCATATAGCTCGTCAGGGCGTTCATCACCTGGATACCCAGGCCATCAATGCTCGCAAAGGCTGCCTCAAATCCGTCGCGCTGTTTAACCGTCAGGTCGAGTTCGGCCAGCAGATTGTCTACGAGGAAGCTGTCGGCCCCTTGCTCGGTGTTGATGACCCCCATCCCGATGCGAATGCGACTATAGGGGGCGACGATCTCTGTTGCCGAGCGGCGGACGACGTACTGGCGGACAT
>DATGFK010000149.1:0-5514 GCA_035309185.1 Aggregatilineales bacterium | reverse complement strand
TGGAAACAGGTCAAAACTGTGGTACATTCCATCCGTCAACCACCTATGTCCCCATGCGCGGGGCGATGGATTGGTCTATCAACTGGGATGCCAGCAACAGCTACCAGTTTGCGACCAATGTCTCCGGTCACTTTGGCCTGCTTCCCTGAAGCAGTACAGGCAACTTCATAGGCAGTGAGTCAAAAGCGGCTGGGATTCTTCCTCAGCCGCTTTGATGTTGATCTATGGACGCGGAGGGATTCGAACCCTCGACCTCTACAGTGCGATTGTAGCGCTCTCCCAGCTGAGCTACGCGCCCTGGGAACTCGTCAATACTCATTGATAGACGATTGTGCCATTGTAGCCGAGGCAGAGGAGCGGGTCAAGGGCAAAATGCGCGATAATTGGATCGCGGAGCGTTTTGCAGCAAGAGATTGAAGCATGACTACGGCACTTATCCTGGCGGGACACGGATCGCACATCAGCCCGAAGACGGCGGGTCTGGTCTGGCGGCACGTGGACAGCCTGCGCGCGATGGGTGTAGCGGACGAAATTACCGCAACCTTCTGGAAGGAGCTGCCGTCCTACCATCGTGTGCTCAATTCCCTTTCGGCCACCGACATCACCGTCATTCCTCTTTTCACCGCGCAGGGTTACTTTACGCGCACGGTGATTCCTTCTGAAATCGGGCTGAGCGGGCCGCTGACAATCCTCAAGGGGCGGACGATCCGCTATGCCCGCACTTTGAGCGAACACCCGTACCTGTCGCAGGTCGTGGATCGCCGCGTTCAACAGGCGATGCGCGATAGATCGTTCGCGCCGGAGCAGACCGCCATCGCCATCATCGGCCACAGCACGCAGCGAATGCCCGAAAGTCGCGAGGCAACTGAAGCTCAGGTGGCTAGGCTGCGCAAATCGGGAATCTCTGCCGAAGTTGTTGCGGTGTACCTCGACGACGATCCACGCATTCCAGATGTGTATCGTCTCACCTCCGCGCCGAACCTGATCGCGATTCCTTATTTTCTTGCCTTAGGCTCTCACACAACGCTGGACGTGCCTACCCGACTCGGATTGGAGCCGGGACAGGATTCAGCTCATATAAATGGACGGAACGTGATTTACACCTTACCGGTGGGCATCGAAAATGACCTCACCGAAGTGATTCTGAAACTCGCGCAGGAGGCAGGTGCGCCGCTTCGACCACCCGTCAAAGGTGGCTCGGCCTGGGAATCGTTCCCTGCCGCCGGACGCGACGATTTACTGGCTGAAGTTAAACGCGCTGGGATGCTCAAATTCGGCCAGCTTGTGCTGACAGAATATGCCGTCTATCCACAATCAGTAAATGGATTACGGCAAGACAGTGAGCTGTTGGATAGTCCAGCTACCCTGCGCGAGCGTATACGTGAGACGCCTTTTCGTCCCCTGGCAACCTCGACGGATCTGCCCATGGGCTGGCATATTCCCCTGGCCCGCCCCGAAATGCTCCATGCCGTGGTCGAGACGGTTTATCCCGGTGCCGTCGCAGACTGGTCTGCTGAGCGGCGAGGCCAGTTCACGATTGAATCGCTCGATTCCACACTTACTCGCCAAACGGGCATGTTCCGCCGCCTGGCGACTTTAAGCGCCGCTCAGCGCGCCGAAGTGGTGAGCAACGTGTGCGCCAGTTGCGCTTGCAGTCCACGATGGTTCAATCAAGACCTTGTCCCTGGCACACTTCCCTGCTCCGAAGCCTGCAACTATTGGATGTCTAAGGCGCTTGCTCCTCACTCAGCCGACGAAGATGACCGCTAACACGTTTTAACGCCCCCCTGTGCCGTTTCCTAAAACTGGATTGCACTGAAACTGCACTCATTTGCACTGGTTTTGCAGTTAAGCCACGCCAGCTTGGTGCTACTTTGGAGTTGTGTTCGCCACTGACTGTCACCAAGGAGGTGCAAAAAGTTCCAATTCCACTGATAAAGATAATGACTTTTCGCATTTAGGGTAGAGCAAAAAGTACAGCCTTTGTCGGAAGAAAGTTCACTTTGGGAGATAAATACTGTGATTGATAATCCTGCGCAGCAACATGCGCTGCGGATGGTTCATATCGAAAAATACTTTGGACAGGTGTGCGCCCTCAAAGACATCAACCTTGAGGTGGGCAAAAACGAGATCGTGGGCCTCATTGGCGACAACGGGGCTGGCAAATCCACGATGGTGAAAATCCTGACCGGGGTGCATACCCCAACCAGTGGCGAACTGTACATCGCTGGGCGCAAAGTTGATCTCAAAAATTATAACGTCAAGCGCGCGCACGAATACGGCATCGAGACGGTTTACCAGGATAAATCCCTGGGCGAAAAGCAAGTCCTCTGGCGCAACTTCTTCATTGGCCGCGAGATTACCACACGCTTCGGCTTCATTGACGTAAAAAAAGAAAAACAGATCGCCAACGACATCATGCTCAACACCATCGGATTCCGTGGTAAAGGCATTACCGTCGATTCAAAAGTAAGCCAGCTTTCTGGTGGTGAGCGTCAGGGCATCGCCATCGGGAGAGCCATGCACTTCGAGGCGGAACTGATCGTCCTGGACGAGCCAACGGTAGCCCTGTCCCTGAAAGAAGTAGCGAAAGTCCTCAACTTTGTCCACAAAATCAAAGAAGTTGGCAAAGCCTGCCTCTATATTTCTCACGCCATTCAGGATGTCTACGACATATCGGATCGCTTCGTGATCATGGATCGTGGCGAAATCGTCGCCAGCATCGAGAAAAAGGATGTCTCGCTCAAAGCACTGGACGAATATCTGCTCAAATACGCCCACGGGATGAAGGATAGGGAAGCACAATGAACCGCCAACGCTCACTTTTTAAGACTCTCGGCAAAATCGAGGGCCTCCCCATCTTTCTTGTGCTGATGGCGCTCTATCTCGTGTTGGTCGTATCGGCGCCAACGGTCTTCCTGCACTTTGGCATCTATATGTCCTTCCTACAATCCATTCCCCCGACGCTCATCGCCGCCCTCGGCCTCACCCTGGTCATCACCGCTGGCGAAATTGATCTGAGCTTTCCGGCGGTTGTGGCGCTCTCCGGCCTGGCGCTGTCGTGGAGCGTGAAAACGTTTGGGCCAGATGCGGGCATCTTAATCGGAATCGTGCTGGCGCTGGCGTCCGGAGCGCTCGTAGGCTACATCAACGGCATCATTGTCGCCCGCATCCACGTACCGTCCATCATGGCAACCCTGGCTGCCCAGTTCTTCTGGTATGGGATTACCATCCTCCTGGCCGGTGGGCTGTCCGTCGCGCTCAAAGGTATTGACGGCAATTTCGTTCAACAACTCCTGGTCGGCCAACTTTTTGGAACGATACCCATGCAGGCGATTTGGAGCCTGGCGCTGGCGGCTTTCCTATGGTTCATCCTGAACCGGCACACTTTTGGCGAGGCCATCACATTTATCGGCGATAACCCCAACGTCGCCCGCGTGATGGGAATCAACGTCGAAGCGACCCGCATCAGGCTCTTCACCATACATGGCATGATCGCTGCCTTTGCGGGGATTATCGTCACGCTCTATATCGGCGTGTTCTATCCCGACCAGGGCAATTTCCTGCTGCCCGCAATGGCCTCAGTGTTCGTGGGCGGGACTTCCATTGCCGGTGGCGCAGGCTCCGTATTCGGGACACTTTTTGGCGCTTACATCATCGGCTCCCTGGAAGCAGGCGTGGTCGCCACGACGATCAGCGGCTATTGGGTACAGGTGATCACAGGCTTAGTAATGGGTGCCGTGGTCATTCTGAACGCCTTGATCAGTGAGGGCAACTTGTCTTCGGTGTCCAATCGTTTGCGAGCATGGGGTGTCCCCATACGTACTGAAGATAACACGAACAACGTGCCTCAAGATATACCGGTAAAACCCCCGTTCTCTTAAGGAGAGACGACTCGGCGCTGCCTCGTTAGCGATAGAGGATGCGCCGTTGTTTTGTCTGGTTGAACTTTGACTAGTGGATAGCCAGGTACATAAGGAGGGTTTCTATCGAAGATTGACAACAAAATGCTTCCAAACGCAAACGCCATTCCACTCAAAAACTAAGTAAAGACTCAGGATTCACTAAGGAGCAGTAAAATGAAGCGTATTTTCAACATTCTTGCCGTCTTACTCGTCGCCATCACCGTAGTATCCCTTGGCTCGAACACGGCCTCCGCTCAAACCAAACAGCTTGTCATGTACATGCAAATGGGTGGCGACAAAGGCGCACCCTCGGTTCTGGCCCGCACAAACGGGGCCGAAGCTGCCGCAAAAGCTCTCGGCATCGAATTGCACGAGCAGTACGCAAGCTGGGATGCGAAAAACATGATCGATCAGTTCAACCAGGCCATTGCCGCAGCGCCTGACTGCATCGAGATCATGGGCCACCCCGGCGAAGACGCCATGAGTCCGCTTGTTGACAAAGCAGAAGCCGCCAAGATCGTCGTGACCAGCGGCAACAACCCGCTTCCCAACATCGAAGCCAAGTATAAGTCCGCAGGCTTTGGCTATGCAGGCGCCGACCTGTACAACGGCGGCTATCTGACCGGTCAGGCGATGGTTGCCGCAGGCCTCAAGGCTGGCGACAAGGCCCTTGTGTGGGACATCTGGCACCAGGAAGGCCGCAGCCGCAGCTCCCAGGGCGTGTTCGATGCGCTTGAGAAGACCCTGGGTAAGGGCAACGTGGATAAGCTGGACGTGACAGCCGACGTAGACAGCGACGTGACAAAGGGCATCCCGATCCTGACTGCTTACCTCCAGGCCCATCCTGATCTGAAAGCTATCGGCACGCAGCACGGCAATATCACCGCCATCCTGCCCAAGATTCTCAAGCAATCAGGTAAGAAGCCCGGCGACGTGATCGTCGGCGGTATTGACCTCGGCCCCGACACCGTTCAGGGCATCAAGGACGGTTTCATCGCCGCGAGTTTTGACCAGGTGCTCTACCTGCAAGGCTTCTACCCAGTTCAGCAATGCTGGCTGACCAAGACCTACCTGATTCCGGGTTTGCACTCGGACACAGGCGTTGGCGAAGTCACCCCGCAGAATGTCGCGCAGATCGCGCCGCTGATCGACCAGGGCTACCGCTAAACTGTAGCAGTTTAGTTCTCCCCCATAGATGCTTACACCCCCGCACGACTGGCGGGGGTGTGAGTCTATGTTAGACTTCTTCCTTTTAAGAAAACCTTTGATGGTTTAATAGAGATTCGACCCGTGCATAAAAGATTCGTCCCGCTTCTTTCAATACTCTTCTTGGCGGCTTGCAATGCAGCGCCTGCCACCACACCGGTTGCGGATCTAATCTTAACGCCAGCCAGTTCAACCATTGCACACGCTTCGCACTACGTTGCCCTGGTACCGCCTGCCATGACCAGTCCTTTCCACGTCTCGTTGACGGATGGGGCCAAGGCCGAAGGCGCCAAGCTCGGTTGGAGGGTAGACGTACAGGCGGCAGCCAGTGAAAATGACATCCAGGCCCAGGTGACAATTGTCCAGCAATTGATCGAAATGGGGACGGAAGCCATCAGTATCA
>DATGFK010000148.1:0-3394 GCA_035309185.1 Aggregatilineales bacterium | reverse complement strand
CTGCGGGCGCACGGACGATCATGGAAGGCATTCGCAATGGGGCTGACGTTGGCGGCTCCTACGAAGGGGCAATCCGTATGTTGGGGGGCATTGGCAGTTGGCTTGCCTACCCGCAGCGTCCATCACAGCTTGAGTGGGCTGGCGAAACCTACGATCTTGAAGCGTTGTTGCATCGGGCGCTGGTCAACGGCTGCAATCCCGCCTCGCCAGGCTACTGGGGTGCGGGAAAGCTACGCAAGGATTGGGATCAGCGGACGGTCGAATCAGCACAGGTTGCGTACGTTGCCTGGCAAACCCGCGAACGGATTTGGGCGCATCTGAGCGCTGTCGAGCAGGGTCATGTGGTTGATTTTCTGGATCGTTTCGGTCAGCGCCCTTCTCGCTGGTTGAACAACTGGGCACTGTTTTGGGTACTCAATCACGCCGGGCGTAAGGCGCTCCATTCGACATTCGACCAGTCCATCCTTGACGATGTGATATTCAATTATCTGGACAAAATTTACTGTGGCGATGGCTGGTACGATGATGCGCCTCAGCGCGGCGCACGACATTTTGATAATTATCAGACTTGGGGGTTCGCCACTCATATACTGGAATGGGCACTGTTGGATGGCTCATCGGTTCCTGAACGCCGTGACGAGCTGCTTGAACGGGTTCGAGCATGGATGGCGCATTTCCCTTACTTTTTTGCCGCCGATGGCGCATTCTGTGAATTTGGTCGCAGTCTCACCTACAAATTTGGGCGTCTTGGCGCGCCGCTGCTGGCCTACAGGCTTGGAGTGTGGCCTCATTCGGTTGGTATGTTGAAGCGATTGGTCAGTCGCCACCTGCGCTGGTATGTGGAGCGCGGCGCGATTCGTCCTGATGGGACAGTTCGGCAATCGCTCACTGAATTGGGATCGCCACTGGTGAAGGAAACCTATATCTCCACGGGCGCACCGTATTGGGCAATGCAAGTGTTTGCTGGATTATGGAGCCTGCCGGATGACGATCCATTTTGGACAGCGAACGAAGAAGCCATTCCCGCCGAACAATCTAACTTCGTTAAAGTTTTTCCACAACCAGGTTGGGTAATCACAGCTAAGGACGGCCAGATAACCCAATATAACGCTGGGAGTCTCGATTCTCGTTTTGGCGGCAGATACGCCAAACTCTGGTATAGCACCCGCACGCCTTTCGATATTGACACCACGGCTGACGCGCCGTCTGTCGATAGCTGTTTATGTTTGAGCGACAACGGACGACGCGGTCAACGAACGCATATTCTCAGCAAGGCAGTTAACCGTAACTGGGTTCGCAGCCGTTACATCATTCCAGTGGATGGGCATAGCCACATTGTAGATACGACAATCGTAATCCTCGGAGATACCCATCTATGTGCGCATCACATCACGCGCCATTGGGCAACAAAGAAGGTAATTGCGGAACAGGGGAGTGCGTCACTTGGCTTCAACGACGGCCCTGTACCAGCAACGCGCGTGGAAGACGGTTGGCTGTTTGTCGAATCTGGCAACAGTGTGGGAATCAAGGCGCTTCGCGGCTATTCGGGAACGCCGCGTGTTAGATTTGAGCAATCCAATATCGTGTATGCCAAGAGTTCGTTAGCAGTTTTGACGACAGAGAGCTTAAAGCAGCGGCAAGAATTGATCTGCCTGGTGTATGCAGGATACCCGCCTGATTTGGGACGGCTGCCAAAAATTGAGCGTGCCGAGTGGTTGCGGGATGGGCGGTTCATTGCCCAGGTGAATGGCGAGATTGTTGTGGTGCCACCTATTGCCAGTTCACTTCGTCTACTACAATACTCATGGACATCCTCAAGGGTCTGGACCACTGCACAGCGCATTGCAAGACGCGCCAGGAAATATATCCTTGCCGTGAAGGATAAACTGATATGATCTTGCTCGTTGAGCCGACGACCCATTGATCTACCGGGCGCGCCCGGTATGATTGTGGCTGCCTGCCTCCGCTTCGCTCAAAGGCGTTTGAATGGGATGCTTTTTGAAATACTCCAGGGCTTGTTTAATATCCTCGACCAGCATAGCCGCCAGGTTGTGGCTCATCCCATGCCGTACGACGATACGCTGAACCACGAGGTCGCTACGCTCTGAGGGCAAGGAGTAAGCTGGCACCAGCCAGCCCCGGCTCCGCAGACGATCCGCCAGATCGTAAAGCGTGAAGCCCGTTGCCCCTTCTTTTAACGTCCAACACACCCCTGGGATTCCGCCCTGCCCATCGTAGAGGACATCAAACACGCCGATCTGCTCAAGTTTCCTGGCAAAAGCCTGGCCGATCTCCGCACACGTCTGTTGTATCTTGCGATAACCCGCTTTGCCCAGACGCAGAAAATTATAGTATTGAGCGACGATTTCACCCCCTGGCCGGGAAAAATTAAGGGCGAAAGTCGGCATATCTCCGCCCAGATAGTTGACTCGAAAGACCAGGTATTCCGGCAGGTCAATAGTTTCCCGCCAGATCACCCAGCCAACGCCCAGAGGAGAGAGGCCAAACTTGTGACCTGAGGTGTTAATGGACTTGACCCGTGATAGGCGAAAATCCCACACAACGTCGGGATGAATGAAGGGGGCCAGGAAGCCGCCGCTGGCTGCATCCACGTGAATAGGAACGTCCAGCCCGCTCGTCTCCTGAAGGTGATCCAGGGCGGCGGCAACCGCCTGCACCGGTTCATACTGGAGTGTAAAAGTTGTGCCCAGTGTCGGCACGACGCCAATCGTATTCTCATCACAACGTTTGATGACCTCTTCGGGCGTCATCATTAGATTTGATCCTTGCATCGGAATTTCGCGCAGTTCAACGTCCCAGTAGCGCGCAAACTTGTGCCAGCACACCTGGACAGGGCCAGTAACCAGGTTCGGATGCTCGGTAGATTTGCCCTGACTCGCCATCTTTGATCGCCAGCGCCATTTCATTGCCAGCCCGCCCAGCATCGCAGCTTCGCTGGAACCCGTAGTCGAACAGCCGATGGTATTCATCGCTTCAGGGGAATTCCACAGGTCGGCCAGCATGTGCACGCAGCGGGCCTCAATTTCGGCAGTTTGAGGGTATTCATCCTTATCAATCATGTTCTTGTCGAAACAGTCGTCCATGAGTTGACTGACTTCAGGCTCGACCCAGGTGGTGCAGAACGTGGCGAGATTTTGGCGAGAATTGCCGTCGAGCATCAGTTCGTCATGAATGAGGTTGTAGATTTCACGTGGGTCGTGTTCCTCGGCGGGGAATTTGGTTCTCGCGCTGGTCGCCGCCAGCGAATGAGTCGTATAGACATCGTCAAATAGGCTTGACCGGGCATCATGCTTCTTGTGCAGCATCTTGGAATACTCCCTGTATGAATTCAGTTGAAGTGTATTATGCTACACGATTTGCAACGCGGGAGTAT
>DATGFK010000147.1:0-7564 GCA_035309185.1 Aggregatilineales bacterium | reverse complement strand
ACGCGGGGTTTAACGTGTGCCCCAGGTTGAGAAAAAGTCTCAATTCGTCTTGTGTTTCAGGGAATCCGGCCCGTTGCAGAAGGGCAATAGCAGCCTGGCGCTCATTCATTTTCGCAAAAGCTACGTTTTCGGCTTCAGCGCGGGCCAAAGCCACCGGCAGGGTGTGGACAGTTACTCCCACGATCTCTGCCCGGATCAATTTTGCCAGAGCGCTATGCACGACGGGAGGATGAGATATGGCTTGGGTTCTATCTTCATCCGTCTTCATCAAGTACCTACAATCTGCCTGATTTCGGCATACTACCAACGAACAACAGGGCGGGTTTGCGGCCCGCCCCTGGATGTTGCAATGATACTTGTCTGACCGGCCCGATGTGAAAGATCAGCGCACAGCGGTGTCTCCAAATGCGCCACCCGCTGCGGGCGCTCCGGCTGGGGCCTTCTTCGGCCACGCCGAAATCTCGACGGTAATCCGATCAAAGAAGCTGTTCGGCGGCAGAGCACCCGTCCCATAGGCCAGGTCAACCACGCGACCCTGTACCGTAAGGGTCTGCGTTTCGAGCAGCACAATCGTTCCGGCCTTGACCAAAACTGCCTCGCCCTTGGGCGCCAGTTCCGCCTTGATGCCTTCGTCGTTAAAGGCGTGTTCGCTCATCAACACCTTGGTCACGGTGCGGATATCATTTTTGTCAAAGACCCACACCTCGACGGCGGTGACTTTCTTGGGATCACCTACGCCAATCGTTTTAGAAATGCCCGCCCCTGTTTCGCCCAGGAACTCGCCGGATGCCGTTTCGATGCTGAAAGAGTCGTCGTACAGGTCATCACCCATAATGTAGGTGGACATATACTGTCCTACAGGTGTACCCCTCTCTACTAAGCTAGGAGCCTGCGGAGCCGCCGCAGCTGCTTGCTTGGCCTTCGCCTCCGCGTCACGCCGAAGTTTGTCCTGTCCCGAAACAACAGTGGGCGCTTCTTTCGAGCGTCGCTGGAACAGCAACGTGACGGGGATAATCGTATTGACGATTACAGCGCCGCCAAAAATGATCGCCGCCCCCAGGATGCACAGGATTGGCGTGAAGTTTCCGTTGAGAAGGCCGGGGCTGACCTTTCCCAGTTCGTCAGGGTTATCCACCGCTATTGGCTTGAGCGCTTGCAGTAAGGGAGCAAGTTGGGGATCGGTCTGGTTGGCAGCAATGGTTTCGTCAAGAACTTCTTTGGCGTTACCCAAACGTTTTAATTGGTTCTGGGCGTTATTGACGGCGTCTTGATTGCCACTTCCGCCCGCTGCCTGCATCTGCCAGGCCACCTGCTTAACATATTCCTGCTTCCAGCTATCGCTTAAATTGACTGGCCCACTGCCAACATTCACCGTCGGGGAGACCACGTACGCCCAGATAAAAGCCAGGATCATTCCGAGCAGGAAGGTGCCGACCGGGAAAAGCTTGGGGCCAACGCCCTGGCTGATCAGGAAGGGGATGGTTTTTGGATCGATTAGGGTCTTGAGCGAGGCCCATATTGACTTTTCTTCCATAATCGCTAGTTCGGCCTTTCTTGGGGAGTAAAGGGCCTAATCCAGACAACCACGCCTTTTGCTATGGCCCACTGTTCAACATTGTACATGATGCGACTGCGCAAGACAAACAGTTTTAACACCCGAACGTCAGTTTGATGGCCTGGACATACGATTGAAACCCAAGTGGTGCAAATTCAGCGACTCATGGTAATGTTGGTATCATACGCAGCAACAAATGCCGCGAGAGAATTCGATGGACACAACTACATTTGAACGGGTCTTAAAGCTAAGCCGCCAGATGGCTGAAACACGCGCATTGAGGCCCCTGCTGGACTACGCTATGGACGAGGCAATGAGCCTGGTTGGCGCGACTCGAGGCTATATCGTCCTGCTGAACGCGGATGGCACATTGGATTTTCGTGTGAAGCGCAGCACGCAAGGCAATTCAAAGTCCGTCCACGAAGATCAGATTAGCAAATCTATCCTGCGCGAAGTGGTCACAACCAGTCAGCCGCTAATCGTCGCCGATGCGCTGGCCGACCGACGCTGGAGTCGCTCCAAGAGTGTAGTGGGCCTTGGCATACGTTCGGTGATGTGTGTTCCTCTGCTCACACAAGGGCAGACAATTGGCGCCATTTACCTGGAAAATCGGGATCGAGAAAATTGTTTCCACGACGAGGATTTGCAGACCCTCACGCTCTTTGCGAACCATGCCGCCGTGTCTATCGAAAATGCCGCTCTCAACGACGACCTTGAAGCGCGAGTCGTAGCCCGCACAGCGGATCTCGAAGCAGCCAGCAAGCAGCTTGAAGAAGGCTGGCGCGAGGCCGTAGAGCTAAATCGCAAACAGACCGTGCTTTTCGGCAACGTGGCGCACGACGTGCGCGCCCCGTTGTCGGTGATTATCTCGTCAATGCGCCTGATGTTGGAGGGTGCGTTTGGCGACCTGACGACCAGCCAGGTTGATTGGATCACTAAATCTGTAGAAGCCGCAGGCCTGATCCAGAACCTGATGAGCGATGTTTTTGATCTCACAAAAATTGATCAAGGCCAGCTAAGGCTGCATCCTGAACAGACACAACTATCTGAGTTCATGGCACGCATCTACCGCATCGGGGAAGGGCTTCCCTGGGCGGATGGCGTTCACCTCGAGCTGGAAGTCGCGCCCGAACTGCAAAGTGTCATGCTAGATTCTCACCGTATTGCCCAGGTACTGATCAATTTGCTGTCCAATGCCCTGAAGTTTACGAAAACAGGCAGCGTCACCCTTTACGCCAGGGGCATACCGGATGAAGACGCTGTTCTTTTAGGAGTGCGAGATACGGGTGAGGGTATTCCCCTCGAATTACAGGACAAGCTCTTCCAGCGCTTTCAGCAGGTAGATCAGAACCAGGCTCGCCGACGTACGGGCACGGGCCTGGGGCTGGCGATCTGCCGCGAACTCGTTGAGATGCACGGGGGCCGAATCTGGGTGGAAAGTACGCCCGGCGCGGGTTCCGACTTCAAATTCATTCTGCCGCTTACAGTCTCCCAATTGGCCGAAGAAAAACTGGCCGAACGATAAACTCCGCTCGCAGGCCGAAGTTGGAAGCGGCGCTTACGTCTCGTAAGCGCTTTCTAAGCGCTCCTCTGCAAGAATGGTCACAAATCAATAGCCAGTTTCTTCCTGACCATTGCACACAACAGTGGAGGTTTTCATGCCTGAGGAATCGTCTAATCCGAATGGCGCGGTTCGGACAATTGCCATTGGACTCCTCGTTGGAATTATCGGCACACTCTTAACCTACAATCGCTTGCCTGCCCTTGGATTCGCAATATTCGTGGTGATTGAGCTGGCTGCGCTCTATCTCAATGCGCGGAGCCAGGATGCGCGCACCTTGACACGTAACCTGCCCCTCGTCGTCGCGATGATCTTCTTCTCGGCGATGCTCGTGGTGCGTTCAGGCGAAAATATCGTCTTGCTGAATCTGGCCGCGATAGGATTTACCGCCTTACTTCTGGCCTTTTTCTTCACAAACGGGAACTTCGCCGCCCAGGATGTCCTGCAGCACGCCATGAATACAGTTTCAGCAGGGATAATGTCCCTCTTCAAACCGATAGACGAGCTGGCGCTAACCTGGAACTGGTTCCGGGCGCGCCGGATTGAGTGGGCAATCGTGAAGCCCATTGTGCGCGGTCTGGTGATCACGATCCCGGTAGTCGGCGTGTTTATAATACTGCTCAGTTCGGCGGACAAAGTCTTTGCCGATTTCGTGGGCAATGCCTTTAAGATATTCAGTTTTCAGAATGCAGCCGATTTCGTTCCACCAACCCTGTTGGCATTTGTGCTGGCCTGGGCAGGCATCGGTTGGATGGGCTTTGCGCTGATGGATCGCAAGGCCAAACGAATGCCGAAGCCCGGATCGCTGGCTGATCCGGTGGTGCCTCACTGGGTGCTTGATGAAAACCCTGCGGCTCAGAAGCAGCCAGTAGTTTTCCGCCTGGGGTTCACAGAAACGGCAATGCTCCTGGGGAGCATCGTCATGGTATTCGGCGCTTTTGTAGTGATTCAGTTCGTGTACCTGTTTGGCGGCGCCAAAAACATTGAAGTTTCCAGATATAACTATGCCGATTATGTGCATCGCGGCTTCACCGAACTGATCATCGTCGGCGTGCTTACGCTCGGATTGGCATACCTGCTGAAAGCCGTGTCGGTGCGTTCATCCCAGGGCCGCGAAACGGCCTTCCGTGTCCTCTCAACCGTCCTGATAGCCCTGACGGGTGTCATCCTGGCCTCGGCCTTTCTGCGTATGCACCTGTACGAAGAGGTTTATGGCGCTACCACGCTCCGACTCATAATTTACGTGTTCATTGGCTGGCTGGGAGCATTGTTTGCCGGTTTTGCCCTATCCTTGTATTGGGCACCGCGCACGATCAACGTGTTTGGTCTGGCTGCGCTGCTGGCTGTCTTTGGCTTTGTGTCTACCATTGATGCGCTAAATCCGGATGCTTTTGTCGTTGGGGAGATGCTTGCTCGCAACGACGTAGATCCACTCTATCTCTCCACGCTACACACCGAGGCCGTCCCAGCAATGGTACAACTCGTAGACGCGCCGGAGCCTGGCCTTCGAGAAATGGTGCGTTACATTCTGGCGCGCGAACGCGACACGTTGACCACGGCTACAAACGCCGACATGCGCGACTTCTCGTTGGGACGGAGTGCCGCACTGGCAGCGTTGGATAGTGTCAAAGATAAGTTACCTGCTTCAGTGCCATCTTCGATGCCAAGCGATACGCACGTGAAAGCAGATTTTGATTTTCTCAAACCGGGCATGACCTTTCGCCAGATTCTGAGACAGCTAGGCAATCCATCCGCTTATGCGCTGGGCAACATCATAGACCGGTACGGGTACAGTGCCGCGTACTACGATGACAGCAACCTGGAAGTCAGATATGACCTCGTGGCGGGACAGGGCTGCATGTTGCTTGAAATTGACACTCAAAATGGCTTCAAGTCTAAGGCTCTTGGTTGTGGAGGCGCCTAGCTATGAAGCCCTACTTTGTCCGCCACGGCGAGAGCATTCCCGCAGACGGTCTCCTCAATCGCTGAACGGTCAATTCAGCCGTACATAGCTCCCCATGCCGCCGTTGTGCATGTGAAGCGCTCTATGGGTATACTCCTGCTCATTGGAGCGCCATGAGCGAAAATCCCTTACGCAACCCCTACAATCCACTGAGGCCCACAACCGATCCTGCGATGTTTTTTGGACGCGACGAAGCGTTCACCCTCATCCGCCAGCGCCTGGTCGGCGGACGCCGTCCGCAGGCGATTGGGATTATCGGGCAGCGTGGAATGGGTAAAACGTCCACGCTGTTGCAGGTTCGCAACCAGATTGAAGCCCGCTATATTACGGCATACATTGACCTGAGCGAAGTCCATTTCGAGGAAGTCGGTGGTCTGTTCGTGGCGATGGCCGATGCCGCGCGCCTGGCCTTTGATAGCGCCGGCCTGAGTACCTATCGCCTGCCGCCGATCCCTGAAGCCGAAGGCGCCGAGGTAGATCTCTGGCAGTGGTTCTCGGAAACGTATCTGGAAGTGACCCTTTCGGCGCTGCGCAATAACCGGCGCTTGCTGTTCCTCTTCGACGAGACCACCAAACTTCTGGATGCCATCGATCGGCGCGATATTGCTGCTGATTTTGATGCGACACTCAGCAGCCTCATCGCGCGTGATGAGCGCCTTGATATTATTTTTGCGCTGGATGCTGAAGACGAACACCGCCTCGAAACTTTCATCCCACTTAGCGATCCGCTGTTGCATACGCGGCTTGGGTTGCTGGATTCCGAATCCGCCGAGCGCCTGACCCGCCGTCCATCTTCGGCCTATTACGACGTGCAGGTAGATGCCCTGGAGACCATCACCGGCCTCACAGGAGGCCACCCCTACCTGCTGCACGTGGTTAATGCCCTCATCTGGGAACGGGCTATGTCTCGCCAGGAACCGGGGCCGATCACGCTGAATGACGTAAAAGCAGTCGTGGCTCAGGCAACAGCCGAGGCCGATCCCGTTTTGCACCAGATTTGGACGCATTCGACGCCCAACGAACGTCAGGCGCTCCTGGCCCTGACTGCCCTGACTACGACCAATCACGGTCAGCCGGTACTCGCCGACGACATTCGGTCCTGGCTGCTGCGCGAGAGCGAAGCGCCGCTAGATGAAACATCCCTGGCTTCGGCGTTGCGGCGGCTCGAATACCGCGAAGTCCTTCGCACTCCCCTTAAGGGCCAGAAGAACACCTATGTCTTTGCATCGGAACTGCTGCACCAATGGCTGACCTTGAAGGGCGACATACAACCGACGCCGAGCCTGAGCCGCCTTGAGCGACCCGCTTCGCGGCGCTTTGCCATCCCGGCAGTGCTGCTGCTAGTGTTTGCTATAGCCGCCGCACTGTGGCTGGGCAAAATTGCCACGTCGGATGCCCCGGATGCACCTGTTCCGCCCACGGTGACACTTCAGCATAATTTTGTGGCTACGCAGCAAGCGCTTGATGCAACACAAACAGCGTTGGCTGCACCCAGGGACACCTCCACGCCGACTGTCACCTTCACCAGTAGCCCGATTGTCCTGAACTTGAGTTCACCCGGCGTGCCCACCAGCGTCGTCGCGACGATTGTCATTCCGCCCACCAATACCCAGACCCCCATTCCTACACTGACTTTTACCAGCAGTTTCACGCCGACGGTGACGCCAACCTTCACCATCACCTACACGCCATCACCGCTGCCCCCAACCGCAACCTTCACGGCGACTCCGCTGGTCACGGCGCCACCCTTCCCCACGGGCCAGGTTCGCGCCCCGACGCCAGGGAATTCCCCATGAGGCTGCGATTATGAACGTAAACGGTCTTCAGCTACCGGAGCGTCTGTTGGAGCTTGCAAAAGCCCGCCGTTGGAAGCGTCCTGCCGATACTCGCCTTCTGGCCGAAATTACAGGTGCGGCAAAGCCACAGGATTTCACATTTCTAAACCTCAAACGCATCGCTGCGGAAACAGGCGGAATGCTGAGCTTGTGGAGAGAAGGACATGGGAATTATTACAGCTTTACCACGTCTAGCGATCCGGATCGCCCTACTGACCGGCGATTGCTCAACATAGAGCGGGCTGTTTTGATCGCCGTAAACTGGGATGATGAAGCCATCTGCCTTGATTATGGCGAAAACCTGGATGCGCCCAAAGTGGTGTGTGGCACCTGGCCGGTTGATCCAGAACCCTGCCAATGGAAAATTATTTCAGATTCGTTTGACGCCTTTGTGGATCAACTTGGTCTATAAATACGACGTAGGTACCATGACTCTCATGCTTGAACTGTTGAACTATGTCAGCGCTAATTGACACGCACTGCCACCTGAATGCCGAACAATACGACTCTGATCGCGAGGAGGTGATCATGCGTGCGCAGGAGGCGGGCGTGACGCGCGTGATCATCCCCGCAGTGGACGTTCCGAGTGGCGACACAGCGCTTGCGCTCAGTGCATCGCATGAGGGGATTTTCGCCGCAGTCGGCATCCA
>DATGFK010000146.1:0-3308 GCA_035309185.1 Aggregatilineales bacterium | reverse complement strand
TTCAAGAGTGACGCGACCTGAGCTTCCTGCGGATAGCTATCATAGCCGCAGTTCTTACGCGACCCACTCGGCCCCAGCAGCAATGATACGACGTTATCGGGATCGGGGTAATCCAGCGTCCACAGTACGCTGCCCATTTGCATCTTGCAGGCACCTCGATCCGTGTTGTAGACCGTAGTTTCCGTGCTGTTCACATTGAGCGTAATTCCGGCGTCGGCAACCTGCTGGCTGATGGCTTGCAGAATCCGAAGCTGAGTCTGGTCAGTCCCGGTGCGAACCTCCAGGGTAATCCCGCTGGGATAACCGGCGCCTGCCAGCAGTGCCTTGGCCTTGGCGCTGTCATATGGGAACGGATTATAGGTCTTATCAAAGGCAGAAAGTCCCGGCGGAATGAGCTGATTAGCTGCTGATCCCTGGCCGTTGAGAATAGTCTTGACCAACGTATCGCGATCAATCGCCTGCCACAGCGCCTCGCGCACTTCAGGCTTGCTCATGACAGGGTCTTTCAGATTGATGCGCAACTGCGTCACCGACAGCGTCGGCACATTTTGCAATTCCTTCGAGAGTGTGGCGTCGCCCGTCAGGCGTGGCAAATCGGCGGCGGAAACCCATGCCAGGTCGAGATTACCGCCCTGGAACTCGATAGCCTGCTGCGTGGCCTGCGGAATATTCTTAAAGACAACGGTTTGTACCGAAGGCGCACCGCCCCAATATTTCGGATTTGCAACCAGCGTCAGCGTTTGCTGGCGTACCCATTCCTTGAGCATATATGGGCCGGTTCCAACGGGCTTTTCTTTGAGGTCTGTGCCAGCGCCCTTGGGTACGATCATCCCGCCAAGCATAGCTAACTGCTGCAAGAACGACGCAACAGGTGTGTCCAACGTAAACTGGACGGTCTGTGGGTCAATGACCTTGACGCCGGTCAGTTCCGTGGCGCGTTTGGTTTTATCCGAATTACGAGCATCGGCGATGCCATGCACTCCATTGAGCATTTCCGATGTGTAGCTCGTGCCGGTATCGGGATTTGCCAGCCGGTCAAAGGTGAATTTCACGTCGTCGGCGCTAAAGGGCTGGCCGTTCTGAAAGGTCACTCCCTGGCGGAGCGTAAAAGTATAGGTCAGGCTATCCGACGAGACCGTCCACTTGGTTGCCAGCGCCGGGGCAGGCGCTAACGTCTGCGAGTCGTAAGTCACCAGGCCTTCATATACATTGCGGATGACCTGTGACTCGTCAAGACTGCCAGCCGCCTGTGGATCGAGCGAGGATGGATCGCCGGTAGGAAAGGCAATCGTTACGGTAGTGGACGCACTTTGCGCCGTAACTGCGCTAACACTGACGCCCGGAAACAAACCAGCGGATACCATTACCAGAGAGAACAATCCAAGAAGGGTACGTTTCATCGAAGAATCCTTTCTAACGCAAAATCGAACGGTGCGAACAATTTGCGGAGGAATCCCAATGGAGTCTGGACAATGTTGGGGATGATCCGAGATAGGATCAGTATATTCCACTCGTCAGGCAGTAGCAAAAATCGATCCATGACCTAAAAGGAGATTAAATGGCTCCCGCTCATACTTTTCACGTGATCGCCCACCGGGGCGACTCGGCACAAGCACCCGGCAATTCTGCCCAGGCTTTTGAGCAGGCCATACGCGCAGGCGCCTATTCGATTGAGACTGACGTGCGTCTGACGGCTGACGGAATTTTGATCCTGGAACATGATGAGGACATTGGCGGATTGTTGGTCGCCGGGGCCGCGCTGGCCGAACTGCGAGCGGTCAACCCCGGCTTGTTGACTGTCGCTGCGGCATTGAAGGAATTCGGCCAGACGATCCCGTTTTGTTGGGAGGTCAAAGCGCCGCACATCGTCCCCGCGCTCTTGACCCTGGTTTCTGATCTGGTGCCACCGGCGCTATGGGTGCAGTCGGAATTCACATCTTTCCTGTGGGCCAACGTGTTGGCTTTGCACGTCTTCAGTCCGCGGAGCACCGTTGGCTGGCTCACAACCGATTGGAGCGAGACGGCGATCACGCGGGTGGCGACAGTAGGTTTGTCCCAAATCTGCCCGCCCGCACCGCAGGTTCTGGCGGCGCCAGACCTGGTTGGAATAGCTCACGCTAAGGGTCTTACGGTACGTGCCTGGAATATATCCGAGCTTTCGCTGGTCAGGCGACTGGCTGACGTCGGCGTAGATGGCGGGACAGTTAACTTTCCAGGCGAGGCTTTAACAGCCCTCGCCTGATGTATCGTCGAGTGCGAATTATGGTTGGCGTAACCACTGCTGAAGTTCTTCGATAGTGGGAAGCGTTGACGTGCCGCCGATCCCGCGTACGCAGCGGCTGCCACAAAAATTGCCCCAGGTCAAACATTCAACCGGTTCGCGACCTTGCAGATACGCGGCCAAAAATCCAGCGTTAAAGGCATCGCCAGCGCCAGTGGTATCCACGACCTCAGCGGGTACCACAGGCGAATGATAATGCTGCTCCTGATACTTTGCCCGCGATCCCGCCTCGCCTTCTTTGATCACCACGTAGGGCACCAATCCCGCCAGTGCCGAGACGGCCTCCTCGATCTGATCGGTCTGGGCAAGGCGCATCGCCTCGCGTGCATTGGGCATGAAAATATCCAGCCGCGCCAATATCTCGCTGACCAGCGGATCGGACAGCGTTTCGCCGCGATACTGGCAGTCCATAGATAGACTCATCCGTAGTTGATGGCAGCGATCCAGCATCGAAGGTAAACGAGAATCGATGACCAGGCCGGGAAAGTGGATATGTCGGACATGGATATGTTCCAACAGCGCGAGCGCATGATCCATCCAATCCGGAATGTCATCTACATAACTGACGAAGGCGCGATCCTCTGGATAGGAGAGTGCTACGGTGACTCGTCGCAAAGGCTGGTCTAACCGCTCTATGAAGGCGGTGCTGATGCCTTCTCGTTGCAAGACCTGGTCAATGAACGCGCTGAAAAAGTCGTTTCCCAACCGCCCAACCCAGCCAACGTTCATCCCCAGCCGCCGTAGACCAATAGTGGTATTGAGCGCCCCGCCGCCAGGAACAACATTTAAGTGAGTCGAATAAATCTCGGTATTCAGGGCGGGAAACTCGGTGAGGCCAGTGAAGATCACATCACAGAAATAATCGCCAGGAATCAACACGTCGTATGTGCTATCTGCTCCGTTTTCCGTCGGGATCAGTTCCATTGTCCGACCAGATCCCGATGTGCTTCAAGAAAGGCCGTAACAAGACCCTTAGCCAACGTAAACGAGCCGATAAGGGGATGAGCCGCTAATGCCTCGATTGCCA
>DATGFK010000145.1:0-2758 GCA_035309185.1 Aggregatilineales bacterium | reverse complement strand
GACCCCGGCCATCCAGGAATTGATCGGCAGTGGCGGCAATGTCACCGCACTGAAGGCCGATTGGCAGTTGCACCTGGGCCGTGAGATCGATCTGCTGAAAATCAACAAGCATTTCCTGGGTCAGGATCGGGATACGCACATTCTGAGTGAAATCCCCGCGTCGGTGCGTGTCATGGCGCCGGTACGCATTGATCCGCAGGTCAGCATCGGGCCGAATGCGCGGATCGGCCCCAACGTCTACGTCGAGAGCGGTGCGCACGTTGGTCAGGACGCGGTCATCTCTAACGCGCTGATCCTTGCCAACGCCGATATTCCAAACGGCGACGATGTCCACAACCAGATCGTGGGCCGCCGGATGCGCATCGCCGACGACATGCCCGACGCCAACAAGACCCGCCCTAGCCGCCCCCAGGATTGGGACGCGCGGTTGCAAAAGGGACAAAAGGGTTAAGATTGGGGACGGGTCACAACACTGGGTGGCCTGTAGACTTTGCTCCCTTATCCGGCTGATGCTATAATGCGATAAGAAGTGCCAGTGGCACATTCATCCCATCTATAGTTTTGTATGAATGCACTTATAGCCATAGCGGATGCAAGAGGGCTTGTGCGGAGCGGCTCAACTCTATGAACGACAACCAATCTTTGCTGCTAGAGATCGCCCAGCGGATCGCCGCAGGCGGCTCACTTGGAGCCATGCTTCCCGATATTTTGAACGCGACTCTGCGCCTGGCTGGGGCCGATGGTATCCGGCTGGTGCTGAACATTTCTCCTATGCCGATGGTGTACGTCAGCGGGGCAGCCGCCGCGAAAATGGTCAAGTTTGACGCGGTGATTGCCGACGTGCTGGCCGATCAAGAGTCACTGATCATTTCCAACGTCAACGAAGCTCAGAAAAAACTGCGCAACCGCATTGAGGATTTCAGAGATCTGTTTGGCGCGATGCTGGCCCTACCGCTGACAGCGCAGCAGACCACGCACGGCCTGCTGTGGATGGCCTACGAAGAGCCACAGCAGTTCGACGCCGAAGCCCTGACCTACCTGCGAATCCTCGCCGCGCAGATGGCGGTTGCCATCGCAAACAGCCGCGCGGTTGACGAGGCCCGCCGCCGTCGCCAGCAGCTTGCCGCGATCCTGACCAGCAGCGCCGACCCGATCCTGGTGGTGGACGAAAAAAGCGCGATCCTGGTATTGAATCCTGCCGCTGAAGCGGCGCTCCAGGTGGACGCCGACGCGGCGATGGGCAAGCCGATAGCCGATGTGATCGCTGTGCCGCCCCTGGTCGATCTGCTGGAAGGCAGCGCCAGGAACGGCGAGGGCGTCGAGTGGCAAAACGAGGCTGGGCATTTCTTTTTTCCGAACGTCTCGGAAATTCACAACGAGCAGGGCGAACTGGCAGGCCGCGTGCTGCTCCTGCGCGACATCACCCGCTACCGGAATTTGCGCGATAACCAGAGCGAGTTCGTCAGCACCGTCTCGCACGATCTGCGTTCGCCGCTGACCTACATGCACGGCTATGCCACCATGCTGCCGATGGTCGGTGAACTTAACGAGAAACAAAAAAGCTTCGCTGAAAAGATTATCCTGGGCATCGCCCAGATGACCGACCTCGTAGACAAGATTCTCGATGCCAGCAGGCTCGATCCCGATGGCAATTACGAACTGAACCGTGAAGCCTGCGACGTGACGAAGATCGTCAATGACATTGTGGGCAACCACCAGCAGGCCGCCGAAAAGAAGAATATCAGCCTGATCAGCGACATGCCCACCGGGGTGCCGATCCTGAACCTGGACGACGTGATGGTACGCCGCGCGCTTAACAACCTGGTGGACAATGCCATCAAGTACACGCCGGATAATGGCAGTGTCACGGTCAGCGCGGGTGTGCAGGACAACAACCTCATGCTGGCCGTGAGTGATACCGGGCTGGGTATCTCCGAGGAGAACCAGAAGCATCTCTTTGAGCGATTCCGGCGCGTGCGTCGCCGTGAGCATCAGACCATCAAGGGCAATGGCCTGGGCCTGTTCATCGTGAAAAGCGTGGCCCAGAAGCATGGCGGCGACGCCTGGGTGGAAAGCGTCGAGGGCCAGGGCAGCACCTTCGCCATCCGCATCCCCCTGGAAGGCGTGAACCTGCTTGGCGCTGAATCCAAACGCGACGGCTCCGTAGAGAAGGTTGCGGAGTAATCGAAAATTCCTTTGTTCAAATCATATAGCGCCTATTTATCAGGCCCGATGACGGCTTCTGAAGTATTGGAGCGCTGCAAGTTCAGTATGCCGAATGTAAAGCCTGAAGCAGCAATTGAATTTGAAGAAGTGGAAGTCCTGTCTTCTCCAGTGCCAGCTTTTACGCGAATTTCTGGGTTAAACGTTGAGGTAGAACTATGGTTTGGAAATCTGCGTCTGAGTTGCGCAAAGCTCTTGAAGAAAAGGGTCTGCCTATCTCTGGATGCAGTGTGGGTAATCCAGAGACTCACCAAACGCAGTTCGGAGCCACATTTTTCCCCTGTGAAGGAAAGTATGTCCGTGTTGATTGGCGTCAAGCGCCAACGTTTGAGGAGAAAGAAGCTGCAAAGGATATTGTAGCTAACGGTTGTAGTAATAACGGTGAATCCTTAGATCCCATCGACTCAAATATTGACAGTTACCCGCCGTCTGAACCCGCAGCCAAAAGGCAATTATCGGATGTATCCGGGTTTTATCTCTATCCAAGAGTATGGATTGGGCGACGTCCCGATCAGGCAGAGAACCAGATCCGTTT
>DATGFK010000144.1:0-5394 GCA_035309185.1 Aggregatilineales bacterium | reverse complement strand
GCCGCAGGCGTGCATCTTGCCCGGCGTTCCAGAGACGTAATCGGTGTGATTGGCCTCGTTAACTGGCAGCGCGTCCATATCGCAGCGCAGCATGACCGTTGGGCCAGACTGCTGCCCCTCCAAAACGGCCACCACACCAGTTTTGCCTACGCCTGTGTTTACTTCAAGGCCAAGCGCGTTTAGTTCGTTCGCCACAATGCCCGCCGTGCGGACTTCCTCAAAAGCCAGTTCGGGATGCCGATGCAAGTCACGGCGGCGGCCTACGAGTTCATCGCGCAGCGCCTGCGCCTGGCTCATCCAATCAATTGGCATGGGGATATTCCCTCATCAATCTTTCGGTGTACGCTAGTAATCGAGGCCCTTATGGCGCATGATCACGCTTTCAACCAGGCCGATGCCGACCAGCAGTGTCAGGAGCGAACTGCCTCCCGAACTGATAAACGGCAGAGTCAGGCCGGTCACTGGCAGCAAGCCCAGGTTCATGCCGATGGACACGAAAGTCTGGAAGAAAATGCTGGCCGCAACGCCATAACAGATCAGCGCGCCGAGCGGGTCTTGCGCCAACCTCGCCGCGCGCAAGATGCGCCAGAGCAACAAACCTATCAGCACGAGCACAAGCACCGCGCCCACAAAGCCCAACTCTTCCGCGATCACAGAGAAAATGAAGTCCGTCCAGCGCACGCGCAAAAAGCGCAACTGCGATTGCGTACCGAAAGCGTAGCCCTTGCCCAGCAATCCGCCAGAGCCAATGCTGATGCGTGCCTGCTGAATGTTGTAACACTGATCCTTGTTGGACTCGCAGCTCAGGAAGGAGAAGATACGCCCGCGCTGGTAAGGCTGCATGTTAGACCACAGGATGGGCAGTCCCAGGATAATCACTGCCAGGAAGAGCATGATATGGCGGCCACGTAGGCCAGCCGCCCAGATCATGATAAACCACGTAAACATGATCAGGATGCTGATCCCCAGGCTTGGCTGGAGAAAAATGAACATCACCGGGACGCCGATGTAGCCCAGCGAAATGATGACGGTCTGGAGTTTATCGAGCTTGGTATATTGCTTGGAAAGGTGCTGCGCCAGGATGATGATCAGCAGCACTTTGGCGATCTCAGAGGGCTGCACGGGGATACCGACCGTCAGCCAGCGCTGCGCGCCCGCCGCGCCGACCACGCCCAGCACGGCCACAAGGCCCAGGATGCCTACCAGGAAAATGTACAGGTACTGGTGGATGGCTCCTAGCAGGCGGTAATCAATGGCCGCCACGATCAGCAGAATAACGACTCCTGCGATTGCATAGGTGATCTGACTCGGCACGCGCGAAATCACGTTGGTGTCTACCGCGCCCAGGGTCGCGCTGCGGATCATCAGGATGCCGTAGATGATCAGCAGCAGGGTCACGCCGAGCAAGATGAAATCGAAATTCCGCCAGATTCGCGCACGGGTGTGATCGATCAATGATAAATCCTCGCTTCAAACTGGGAGGATTATAGCATTTTGGCGGGCAAAGCGTCTACCCGGTCAGGCCGACATCACGCCACAGGTCGGCGCAGGCCAGTCCAGCGCACTGTGCTGGCGAAGCAGCGCGTCGATCTTCGCAGCGATCTCCGGGGGATAAGCGGCGGTGCGCCGAACGGAAAGGTCGGCGAACGAGTTCACGCATTCAAAGATGGAGGCCAGTTGGGTGCGCGTCTCGTTGACCATGAAGAGCATGTAGTGGATGCGTTTGGCTGAACGGGCCAGCAGCCGCACGTATACAACTGCACTGTCTCCGACATGTACCTCGTTGAGGTAATGGATATGATGTTCAAGGTCAAAGCCGCCTGTCTTGTGCTGCTGATGGTAGTCCGGCGTGAGGCCGAAACTATCCACCAACGGATACCCGGCGTCGTCGTATATGTGCAAATACCAGCGGATGTTCATGTGCCCGTTCTCGTCCTGGTAGGTATTGGGAATGCGGGTACGGTAAACGGCGGGTAGTGCAGTAATCTTCTCCAGGGGGACAACTGGTGGTTTCATGTTCATTTGACTCTCGATACGCGAATTCTGCAAAAATACTTTCCAAAAGGTTCCGTTATGGGGAACCGATAATTGCGGCGTGGATAATCGCTTCCAACGCGGCCTGAACGTCCATCCCAGCCTGATAATGCAGCGCGTGCATTCCGACCCGGCGAGCACCCTCAACGTTAGCCGCGTTGTCGTCTATAAAAATCGCTTCCTGCGGGCTGGCCTTGAGGGCATCCAGGATTGCCTGGTAAGCTGCGCTGTCCGGTTTCAGGACGCCGACCTTTGCCGAAATAACGATGGCGTCAAAAGCCTGGTCAATGCGATACGTATCGCGGAGTTTACCTTCCAGGGTAACGGAGTCATTGCTCAACAGGCCGAGCCAGTAACCACGCGCGCGGTAGGAGGCAGCGAGGGCCATCAAACTCGTGTCCAGCAAATCCTCTCGGAAATAATCGTGCTGGAGCGCCGGAAGATCTTCTGGCGGAATGTTAAGTGTATCGGCAACCTGTATCCAATAGGCATCCGGCGAGATAGCCCCTCTCTGCGCTTCCAGCCAGGCGGCGCTGCCATGAACGATCTGCTCTAACCTTCCGGCAGGCAGGCCGAGGCGCTGTTCCCACTCGCGGCGACCTACCGGGTCTCCAGTGCGAAGGAGCACGCCGCCAAAATCAAAGATGATGGCCCGAATCATGGATTCAAATCGCGGTTTAACGGGCCAGCAAACTGGCGCGGAAAGCTGAGATCAGGCTCATGCCTGAACCTGATCTTCCGTGAGATTATCCGTATCAGCCAGCATGTAGACGTGCATCCGGAGTTCGCCCAGGCGGAGTTCATCGCCGTTCTTGATGGCCTTTGATTCGCCCTTATTCAGGCCGCTGCCATTGACGAATGTCCCGTTGCTGCTCTCCATATCCTCAACAAAGAAGCGATCCCCATTGCGGCGAATTCGGGCATGAACGCGGGAGACTCCCTTATCGAAGGCGCCGTAGCTTTCCAGGTCAACGTGCGAACGCTGGTTCGCGGCTACCTGGCGGCCCAACGTAACCTGTGGCTGGATGACGGTGCCGATGGGGTCACGGTAGCCCTCAACGAAAATAATCACCGTATCTTTACGCGGTTGCGCAGAAATGAATTCGAGCGAGGCTGTGCCACGCAGTTGTTTGGTCTGCATAGACGGGTTTTCGACTTCCTGTTTGTAAATGATCGCCGCAACGACCCTTACCAGTTCCCGCACATTGACAGGCTTTGACATATAAACGTCAACACCGGTGTCCATCGCCGTCTTGATGGTTTCTGGATCGGTCAAGGCGCTTACCACGACGATAGGAATTTCCGGCCCGTCGGCGTCGCGCCGCACGTAGCGGCACAGTTCCAGGCCATGTACACCCGGCAACAGGATGTCAAGCAGGATTAACGAGGGCGTGCTCTGTCCAAGCGCCCGCATCGCCGAGACCACATCTCGACAGATCTGAACTGTAAAGCCTGCGCCTTCAAGTGTTGCTCGATACAATGCACTGATGCCCGGTTCGTCTTCGACCAGCAAAACACGCTGTCCACGCCCCATAAGCGGCGCATTTTGCACGTCAAACTCAATGCGCCGGGCGCGAATCGAACTTTTACCCAGGTCATTGTTCAGGTGGACTTTAACCGGCATGTGACCCAGGTACAACTGATCGCCATCCTTGAGCCGGTAGCCTATGTTCGGTTGCAAGCGGGTATCATTCAAGATTGTGCCATTGCCGCTGCCCATATCGTAAAGCATTAAATGCGGGCCTTCCCATTTGATCATTGCGTGCTTGCGCGAAACGCCCTGATCGGTAGCGCCGTATTCGCTCAGATCAACTACGGCACTTTCTGCCTGGGATGTTCGTCCCAGAAGGACTTCATTTTTTATTGATATTCGCAGAATTTCGGGATTGTTTTCAAATTGCAAACCGATTGTCCAGTTCAAATCGGTAGTAGGAGATTCGTTGACCATTGATGACTCCGCTTCGACTTCCATTCGTAGTATAGTTTAGTCGTCAGGCTGGCGCATAATTTGGGTGAAAGATTCAAATTTTATTCAGAACTTTTACACTCTTCCACACCTGCCCCTATTATAGACCCTGAGTCGAAACGATAGTGAACGCAGTCTCCTCATTTTCTCACTTTCCAAACCTGGCCTCGATCAAGTCTGCTAGGGTGGGTGTACCGATCAGTTGCAATTCGTAGCGAACACGCTCCATCGGCAACTTGATATTGATGACGCGACGCAGATCAATTGGCGTGGCGACGATCACGAGATCGGCACCAGAAAACTCCCCAATTTCAAGGTCGCTCACGATCAGAAACCTTCGGAGAGAGTGTAGTTCGCAAAGTGGATAGGGATTAATTCTGCAACGGACGGTGTTTTGTCCTAAAATTGGCACTGTGACGCAATCATCAACCGATATTGGTAGCCTCGTTAAGGTTTTCGGGCACTGAACAAAATCCGCTGAAAGCCATAGAAGACGGGCGTGGACGGCCAGTGCTGCCGCAGCTTTTCACGGTAACTCGCCTTGAAGAGTTCTCGCAATGACTCCGGCAGGTGTTCCATATAAGGGACAAGTGCCGTACCTGATACCCATTCGAGGATGGCATCGGCGTTTTCGAGGACGTGCGGATAGACTTTCTCAAACACGACGAGGTCCTGGCCGCCACTGGCAAATAGCAGGCTGGCATAGTCCCCTACAGGAAGCACAGGCGACTGTCGACTCCAGCCACCAACGGCTGACTTGAAGGGTTCTTCACAAATCGTCTCGATCATTGCCAGGTGAGCATAATGCCCGTGATTGGACGGAATTTGTACGGCGATCTGCCCCCCTGGACGCAGCAGGGAAAACAGACGTGGGATTAGCGTGTCATGGTCACCCACCCATTGAATTGCCGCATGGGAGAAGAGCAGATCGTATTGTCCCTGCACGTCTTCGATAAGGGCTTGCTCAAAATGCAGGCCGGGCCGAGCTTGACTTTGGGCACGCGCCAGCATTTCAGCCGACGAGTCGATTCCGACCACGCTGCTACCGGGCAGGGTGTCGGCCAGACGGCGGGTTAATTCGCCCGTGCCGCAACCCAGGTCAATCACGTTCAGGTTCTCGCGACACTCGATCAGTTTCAACAAATCCTCGAAGGGCGCAAAGCGTTCCGTCTGAAATTTGAGATATTGATCAGGGTTCCAGGGCATCTCGTTTACCTGCTTTCTGCATGAATGGCGCCAGACTCCAGCGCGCATGACCTATTCAGCACACTACACTATAGGACAGAACCATTCATTATTCAAACTGATAATTTCAATGCTATTTATAGATGATGACAATCAATCGGGGCAGAATCGATTTTTGATGACTGCAATACGGCTTGTCATGGCAATAG
>DATGFK010000143.1:0-3846 GCA_035309185.1 Aggregatilineales bacterium | reverse complement strand
GTGAATCGCTACATTGGAAAACATACGTTTCTCACAGGCTAGAATGCCCCACGTTGAGGGAAGTTTCTCAGAAAGGAATCCTTCACCGCGCACCTGCCCAAAGGTATTCAAGCCGTTCGTTCCACATTCGTCCGTCCTGGGTGGCAAACGAATGTGCCGACAAATCCGGCCTCTGGAGGCCACTTTAGCCGAAACTAAAGCTATACTAGAGGCAATCATTGGTGACCTGATAGCCATCAGCGGTTTGACAGAGCTTGCAATGTAGCGCTCATTCGGCTGGAAACCGGGCGTCACTTAGCTTAAGGCCGTCAGGGACACTTAGGCCAAGCCAAAGCTGTCTTGGAAGCAATCCGGGCATGGTATGACGTGCGTCGCCTCGACGCATCTCGACCATCTATACACTGACCGAGATGGGGCAATTCCTTGGATGATTGAGCAGTTGTCGGTTGGCAACAAAGATAGAGGAGGGTATATGCCTAACCAGTTCGTGTCACGGGGCTTTGTGGGCAAACGCAGACAGCCGGAGGTGGCAAACCGTGTTCCGCCCGGCCAATATGCCACGCGCGACTTTCCGGTGCTTTCGGCTGGTCCCACACCACGTCTACCGTTGGATCGCTGGACGTTCACGCTCGAGGGGCTTGTGCGTGACAGCGTGCGGTGGACCTGGGCGGAATTTCTCGCGCTTCCGCTCCAACAGTTCAACGTGGACATTCACTGTGTCACCAAATGGAGCAAACTGGACACCCGCTGGGAAGGGGTCAGTGTGGACACGCTGCTGGAGCACGCTGACCTTGACCCCAAAGCGCAGTTTGTGACCGCTTACTGCGAGGGCGGCTATACAACCAATATGCCCCTGCCAGACGTGTTAAACGGGCAAGCCTTTGTCGCCTACAAGTTCGACGGCAAGCCGCTCTCGCCTGAACACGGCGGCCCGGCGCGGCTGGTCGTTCCGCATCTGTACTTCTGGAAAAGCGCCAAATGGGTACGCGGCCTGCGTTTTATGGAGCAGGACAAGCCAGGCTTCTGGGAAAGTCTGGGCTACAACAATCATGGCGATCCCTGGAAGGAAGAACGCTATAGCGGTCTGTAGGTATTGTGTATTCGCAGGAAGGACAACGATGAAACGAACCCTGGACTGGCAAATCGCGACCGTCAAAGCTGTTAAACAAGAAACACCTCACGTTAAGACCATTACCCTCACACTACCGGACTGGGTGCAGCACAAGGCTGGGCAGCACTATGACGTGCGGCTCACTGCTGCCGACGGCTATCAGGCCCAGCGCAGCTATTCGATTGCCTCGCAACCAGAACGCACGGGGGAGATCGACCTCACCGTCGAACGCATCGAAGACGGCGAAGTGTCGTCGTATATAGACGAGGTCTTGATCCCCGGCGACCTGGTCGAACTGCGCGGGCCGATTGGCGGCTATTTTGTCTGGGAAGTGGCGCTGGGCGGCCCCTTGTTATTGGTTGCGGGCGGATCGGGCGTGGTGCCGCTGATGTCCATGATCCGCCATCGCGCATCCGCAAAGTCGGCGATACCGACCCGTCTTCTGTACAGTTCACGGTCTTTTGAAGACATTATCTATCGAGATGAACTGGAGCAACTTACCAATGAGAGCAGCGCGCTCAAGGTATTCCATACGCTGACCCGCTCCCAACCTTCAGGCTGGACAGGCTATGCACGCCGCATCGACCAGCCAATGCTTAGGGAGGTTGTAGAAGGGCTAGGGCTGCCGCAAGTTTTTATTTGTGGGCCGACCCCACTGGTGGAAGCCGTTGCCAACGATCTGGTGCAAATTGGACTGAACCCCACCCACATCCGCACCGAGCGCTTTGGGCCATCGGGAACATCTGCCTAAGGAGGAGGAAGAACATGAGCGATGTTGAGACGAGCGTGACTGACGAATTGATGCTCGACGGCAACGCCGTCGCCGGGATGCTGCAAGAGATATTTGCTATGGAGATGACTGCGACGCCGACGGAATGCGCAAACTGTGGACATGAAGGCGCAATAGGCTCGCTGTTATGCTTCAATCAGGCACCTGGGCTGATTTTGCGCTGTCCGGCTTGCAAGCAGGTTATGATCCGGATCGTGCAGACACCCGACGCAGTCTACCTGGATGCGCGTGGCGCCGTTTATTTGCGCCTGGCAAGGCAACAGTAGCGCAACTATCCCCACAGTGTAGAGGGCAGTTAAGCGCTACACTAAGCATCTGGAACCAATGGCCTTCCTAAGATTTTCAAAAGGTAAGAACGGACAGAGGTTGAAACTGTCAGTCGTTCACCGAACTGCGTCTTTTCACCACTATCGGGTCACGGAAAGGATGTGTGGTGTTGCGACTTAGTCCCTAATGAGTTAACCCCTGCCGCAACTTGGAGGCCGATGACGAGGCACACGAGCAGAATTCGCCCGCTCTGGGGAAATTGTGACTCCAGGCGCAGGCGATGGCACGAATATTCGCTTCGATGAACTCTTGGTTTGATTTCATCGTATCCTCGCTGGTCTGCGCTGCTTTCTTCGCATCGCTGCCAAATGACACCTTGGTGATTTTACGAGGGTTCTCGGTTCTATTCCTGGCAGCGTTCAGAGGGTTCATGTGTTGACGATAACGCAATCAGGATGTCCTTAACCTCGTCGTTCTCCGTGTGGCACCTGGACGCCTTCGCGGACATTCCAGCCTCCACGCTATCCGCCGCAGAGTAGGCGATTTTAAGGGACGCGCCATCGCCTGCGCTTAGAGTCACACTCCTGGCGCTTGAATGGGAGGCCGCGAATGCACCGCCCTGGGGGATCCATGTGGACAGGGGTCAAAAATGGCACGCTTAGCGTTTCGCTTTGCAGCACGTTGTAACGTTTGGTAAGAAGCAGCGATTTTGTAATTTATCGCAAAATATGGCGCGTTTCGCTCTCATATTTTGGCGTGACAACGAATCGACGTTTTGACGCCATGTTCAATGACAGTCCTCACTTATGATTCTTATTCTTTGGGTTTGCGCTTACGCGGAGTTTTCTCCCGCATGTGCTGAACATCTTTCATAGCCAGGAAATTGGCAACGTATCCGCAGTCACGGCAGACAAAAGGTTGAATGGTATATCCCCTAAATACTATTTTGTTATAGTCTGGTACAAAACCAGCACCGGTATTAGCGGCGAATGTTAATGTGCCTGGTTGCCAATTCGTGTGCTTACAGAAAGGACACGGATAATCAATGTTAAAAGCTTCCCCGATAACGGTCATTTCTCACCTCCTGTTTGCTAAAAAGCAGAGAGTACAAATGATTCTAATCCAATCTCACATTCCTTAAAAGTGACGTTGTAGAAATAGAGATGGCTGTTTGTCAACGATTCGGTCATCATCGGGTTTTTGAGCGCCGACCTCCTGTTGAAATTAGGTATGAGTCATGCCCACGTTGCACGAAAAGCGCCAAAATATGGTGACAGAAAGTTTCTCGCCCAAAATCGTTCTGCCCTAATGTCAGGCCGGTTCCTTGACTCCCAACGCCAAAATATGAGATTGATTCGCGCCAAAAAATGCGAAAAATGACAGATTTGCCGCGCGTTAAATGGAAAATGACTTTCGAGCCACCAGCCTATCAGTCATATTTGAGCGCCAACCAGGTAATTTGCCAGAATAGCAAAAGCAACTTTGCTGGATTGTTCCTCAAAATTCGCCCGCAAACACTGCTCGATGGCTTGTGTGGCGTGTTACCGCATGTGTCGGAGAAAGAGCAGGGCGTCCTCGCTGCGCCATACATCGAGATACTCTGGCGGCTCTGCGGCAAGTAAACTGTCGATAGTGATTGACCAACCCAACCGAACCATAATGTCAACATGGACGCTCA
>DATGFK010000142.1:0-3537 GCA_035309185.1 Aggregatilineales bacterium | reverse complement strand
CAACAAGACAGATGTATTTCCCCAGGCCGAGCGAGATTCGCTGGATCGGCTGGCTTCCTTTGTCAGCGGGCTGGTGGCGACCAGTGTTCGTCTGAGCAATTACGAGCAGGCCATCAAGCGTTTTGACCGCTTCCAGATGTTAGCGCAAAGCCTGACTGACATCCTGGACAGCAAAGAACTCTTGCAGGAGATCGTCGAGACGGCGCGGGAAATGCTCGACGCGCAAATGAGCGTACTCCTGGACATCGATCCCGATACGGGCGATCTGCATCCTATCGCCTGGTCAGGCATCACGGATGAGGTCGCCAGTTTGATGCACTCGCGCTACAAGGAAGACCTCAAGGGCCTGGTGGGTTGGGCGCGCAGACCAGCCCGCACCGCCGACCTTCGCACCGATCAGCGGACGGCGCTGGCGACCCATGCCGTCGTCGCCGGGATGCTTTCGGAATTGGCCGTCCCCGTACTCTACAGCGATAAATTATTTGGCGTGCTGGCCGTCGAAACGAACGTCCACCGCCATTTTACGGACGAAGAAACGAACCTTCTGAGCGCATTGGCAGCCACCGCAGGCATTGCTTTGCGGAACGCGCAGTTGTTTGAGAGCACCCAGGAAACGAATCGCGCGCTTGAGAAAACCGTAGCCGACCTGGTGATCTCCCAGCAGCAGGCCGAAAATGCCCGCTTAGCAGCGGTGGAAGCCAACAAGCTCAAGACCGAGTTCGTCAACAACATGAGCCACGAGCTGCGCACGCCCTTGAACGCCGTCATCAACTTCACGCGCATCGTCCTGGATGGGCACGCCGGGCCTGTGACCGATCAGCAAAAAGAATTCCTGGATCACGTTCACGACAGCGGTCAGCATTTGCTGGGGCTGATCAACGATATCCTTGACCTTGCCAAGATCGAGGCAGGTAAGATGCAGCTTCGCCGCGAAATGACACCCATTGAGCCGATCCTTCGCGGCGTGATGTCTACCGCCGTCGGCCTGACGCGCGACAAGGGTCTGGTGCTCAAGGCGGAGATCGCGCCAGAGTTGCCACCCCTGGACATTGACGGCGTGCGTATCCGTCAGGTGCTCTTAAACCTGCTGAGCAACGCGGCCAAGTTCACGCCCAGGGGTGGCATTACGATGCGGGCATCGGTCCAGGATCATGGTGTTTTGATCACCGTCGAAGATACCGGCATCGGCATCAAGACCGAGGACATCCCCAAGGTTTTCGAGGAGTTCCGGCAGATTGACGGCTCGTTGCATCGCATCGAGACCGGCACCGGACTAGGAATGCCCATCAGTCGCCGTTTTGTCGAACTGCACGGCGGGAAAATGTGGATCGAAAGCGAACCTGGCAAAGGCACCACAATTTCCTTCACGCTTCCTATCGTAGCAGCGCCAGTTGAAGCGCCAATGGCATGAATGCCCAACAACCAAATGCAGCAAGCGAACAGAAACGTATCTTGATTGTTGAGGATGATCCACGCAATGCAACGCTTCTCCAGGCTATGCTGCGTATTACCGGCATTTTCGATATGCACGTGTGCCGCAGTGGAGCGGATCTGATGGACACCGTTGCCAGAATGGCCCAAATAGACCTGATTCTGTTAGACCTGCAACTACCGGGCGAGGACGGCTTTCAGATTTATGGCCGCCTCCGGAATCAGGAGAGTTTGCAGGCCGTACCCATCGTCGCCGTGACCGCGCAGGTCATGGTGGACGAGATCGCCAGGGCCGAAAAGGCGGGCTTCAGTGGCTTCCTGGGCAAGCCCCTTAACTATGATCGTTTTCCCGGTCAAATTCGGCGCCTATTAGCCGGAGAGCGCGTCTGGGAACCAAGATAGCAATCCAACCAGGATTGCAGGAGATTGTGATGAATACTGTAACTGAAGTGAAAGTAAACGAACCCATCCACGCCATTCCAGTGGCAAAGGCCGGCGACCTGCCTTCCCTCAAACCTGCCGAAGGCCCGGCGGCGAAGTCTGCGGAACTCCCGCCGGTCAAAGCCGTCGAAGAACGCCGCTTTCTGATTCTGGACGATAACGACGCCAACCGGCTCCTGCTGAAGTTTGCCGTGCAGGCTGCGCAGGCCACCTTTGTCGAAGCGGCGACAGCTCAGCAAGCCGTGGATCAGTTCAAGCCGGGCCAGGTTAGCTTTGCCTTCCTGGATATTGAACTGCCCGACTTCAGTGGCCTGGAAGTTGCAACGCGGCTGCGCGCCATTGACGAACACGTGGCAATCATCATGTGCAGCACCAACGACGATCCGCAGACCGTGACAAAAGCGATTGACGCGGGCTGCGATATGTTTGTGGTCAAGCCCTTCCAGCTTGATATGCTGATGGATCTCGTCAAGGTGCTGGATCGCGCGGTGCTGCGCAGCGCGCCAGACGTGCTGATTGTCGAGAACACGGCCCGCCGCCGTCTGCAACCGCGCAAAGGCACTGCTCCACTCAAGCAGCCCACACAAACGACCCTCCCGCAGTAGGAGTTTGCCGCGTCCTTTGGGATAAGTACAACAGAATGAGATTCTTTACGGGCCGATCATTGTGTCGGCCCGTGACTTTGTGCTCCATTCGAGGGAAAATTGATGGGCATGCTGGCCGGTATTTTATGCCGATTGGAGCCACTCGTGGAACTCAACTTGCCTGTGTGGAGTCACTTTGAGAATTGCCGCAACGTGTTGATCGCCGGAGCAGGGGGTGGCTTTGATGTCTTTTGCGGACTGCCGATCTACTTTACACTCCGCCAGCGAGGCATCAATGTTCATTTAGCAAACTACAGTTTCTCGCTTCTCGCAGGGCTAAAAGATGGTCTGCAATTGAGCGATGGGCTGGTCGGAATTACACATGAACTTAAAGGCTGGCTTCCCTATTTTCCGGAGCATTACCTGGCACGCTGGTTCTACGAAAAGACGGGTGTTCGCCCGCTGCTTGAAAGTTATCAACGACTGATTGAACATCTGGCGATTGACGCGATTCTGCTCGTAGATGGTGGTGTAGACAGCCTGATGCGTGGGGATGGATCCGCCGTTGGGACATTGATGGAAGACAGTGTGAGTTTATGCGCGGTGAATGAATTAAAGCAGGTGCCGGTAAGACTGTCTGCCTGTATCGGCTTCGGCGCAGAGCAAGATTTGGCGCATGAACAGGCCTTCGAGAATATTGCACGGTTAACGGAACTCGATGCTTTCCTGGGATCATGTTCGCTCACAAAGCAGATGGAAGCCTACCAGCTATATGAAGATGCTGTGATGTTTGTGCAGAACATGAACGGGCAAGATCCCAGCGTAATCAACTCCTCCATTGTCTCGGCTACGCAGGGACACTTTGGAGACTATCACATGACGGAGAAAACGCATGGCTCACGGCTGTGGATTTCTCCCTTGATGCATATCTACTGGTTCTTTGACATGCGCACGGTCGCCAAACGCAATTTGTTGCTCGATGAGCTGCGCTGGACAGATTCATATAACGATGTGGTGCGTTCAGCCTTTCGCTGGCTTGCCACCAGACCCAAACGGCGGCACACGCAAATACCGTTAAAGT
>DATGFK010000141.1:0-14348 GCA_035309185.1 Aggregatilineales bacterium | reverse complement strand
GTAACGTCTGGCGGGACACTGACTATCCAGAATTTCAATATTGTGTCTAATTTCTTGCCAGGGGCCTGTGTTCTAAGCAATGGCCCTGTAACCCTCATCAACGAGACGGTCACGGGGTGTAATCCTGTTGTACGGGCGACGGCTGGCACGGTCACTCTGAAGTCCATTGTTGCGCATGATGTCGACACTACCCTCTACCAGAGCACTGCAACGCTGAATATCACGGGCAGCAAGTTTACTAGCGGCGGCAGCGGGGATTATTTATTTACCATCGGAACGGGTGGCGCGACCATTGATCGATCAACCCTTTTAGATGCGGGTATAAGTGGCCTGGCTATTATTTCAATAGGGCCACTTACAATCACCCGGAGTATGATAGGTGGCACTGGTGGGACTGGCTTATCAGTGGGGGGAACGGAAACATCAACCCTAACAAACTCCATAGTGACAGGTCAGATAGGTACGGGTATTCAAGCGTCGTTCGGTAACTCCTCCCATTTGATTGTCACCAACAGCACAATCGCAGGAAACGGCCAAGGTATCTACCAGGGAGACATTCACTTGCGCAACACGATTCTTGCAAACAGCGGGTTCGACTGCTACCCGAACAGTACAGTAACTGACGAGGGTGGCAATATGCAATTGAGCAACACTTGCCCTGCTTCGATTTTCATCGGAGATCCACAGTTGAACAGTTCTTTTGCTCCCGCTGCAGGGACACATGCCATCGATAACGGTGTGACGGCCAATTGCCCAGCGTTCGATTACTATGGGGCAGCCCGTCCCGATGTTGGTGATAGCACTGGCACCTGTGACATCGGAGCCGTTGAAACGAATAATTGAGTGCCAGCCCTTGCGCTTCAGGTCAAATACCTATCCGGTAAATGCTCAGGCTCAGGTTAAGAACTCAAATTCAAGCCTGAGCATTTATCATTCCTGAAACAAATTGACCTGGCCGAGGATCAAGGGAACCTCATTGTTTTGCGTCCACGCAAAAACCAATGGAACCGGGTCAACTGAACCCACGGTCGCAAAAAGTCTAATTCCTTTGGCTTCGAACAGGATGTCAGGCCAAATGGAATGTGTGCATATTTGAAACTGGACACCCCACTATCCGCTAATGCTTCGGTATACCCAAGGGCTAGACAGCTCTAATTTGGCCGACGCTGAATCATCCTGAACTTGAAACGGAGAATCCAATTTCTTATACGCGGCCAATGCTGCTGGCCTAACATCCTGCTCTACAACTTGATCTGTGCCTATCAATCCCCATCTTCGCTCAGACCGCAGGTGATGTTGAAGCTGTACAACTTGTTGTCCAGGCCAATGCGGGTCGCTTGCAAGGCGCCGCCAGCCAGGCGCCACAATTGGACGCCATCAGCTTGCGCAATGACGTGGTTGACGCCGGTGTCGGGGTTTTCGTCCAGCATCTTTTCTGTGACGTGCATCGCGTAGTAGCCGACGCCCTGGTAGATCGCATAGAAGTAGTAGCCACCCTTGCCATCAGGATACACCGCGAATGATTGCCAGGGTTCCTGGTTGCAGCGCCCATCTGTGAAGTTCAGTGTGTTCTTACTGGAAGCGCATATTCCACCGTTCAGGCTGACCTGCCAGCGGAATTGTGACCCGCCAAAGAAGCTACCGGACGCTCCAGTAGCGCCAAAAGACACGTAATTCGTCCACGATACACTGACCGACGGGCCCAAGTTGGAGTTGGATTTCGGAGGTTGCACACCCGGACCAGTGGGAACAACACTCGCAGTTTCGCCCAGGCCGGAGACACCCGTTGATATTGTTGCCACAACAACGTCTCCGGTTTGCACCGGGAAGGACCTACTGAAGGCGATGTAGGGGCCAGAGGGCAAAGTCTGGAACCCGACGCCGGACAGACATAGTGGCGCGGATTTGGCGTACACCGCTGATGGCGCGGAACCGTTGAGGAAAGCGGTTAACACTACAAAAACGGTCAGAATGCGGAATACTTGACGCTGCATGGTAATCCTCACCGTAACCGGCGTAATTTAATGACGAATGTATTGTACAGGATGTCAGGCCAAATGGAATGTGTGCATATTTGAACCTGGACACCCCACTATCCGCTAATGCTTCCTTATAGCAAAGGGCTAGATAGCTCTAATTTGGCCGACGCTGAATCATCCTGAACTTGAAACGGAGAATCCAATTTCTTATGCGCGGCCAATGCTACTGGCCTAACATCCTGTCGAAATGCGCCAGGTTACCTGACAGGGTTGCCAGAAGCGGTTGATCCTCCCAAGTCGCATTCAATGCCAATCCTGCTTTGTACGGCAAGACATCCACGTCGGCACCAGATTCGGGCAGCAGTTCCTAAAGGGTTATCGGCCAGGCTCCTTGCAGTCCTCTTATTGAGAAAGCATCCCAAAAACGTACACTGCCGTGGACACACTCACCCCCGGCCCCTCTCCCGCACATTCCCCTTCGCTCATTCCGATGGGAGAAGGGGTTAGGGGGATGAGGGACTCTACGCTTTTGCTCCACCTGCTCAATTAGATGTCGTTATTCCTAATCTGCCTTCAAATGGCTCTTTTGACCACCAAAGCAGGCCCGCATCCCACCTTTCGCACAACATCGCAGCGCGGCAGGACACAGGGAGGCCCGACAATGTCGGGCCTCCCAAGCAAAATTTAGGGTAGTTGGCTGACCGCTGATCGGCCCTTGTTTATCCCAGCGGCACAACCGTCTTCAGCGCGCTGAGCAGCTCCAGGCAGTGCAGGATCGCCACGTTTGCCCCGAATTTCAATCCAGCGGCTGACAGATCGGCCCATTTCACGGGGCTTGCCGTCAATTCGCCGTTGGCCTGGTTGACCGCAGCCGGGCTGTCGGCCCTGATCCGGTACAGGTTGAAGAACGGCACGTGATTGGCGTTTGCCACGGCGACTATCGCCAGGTCATACTGCACGACCAGCGGTTCGTGGGCAGGATTCTGTGCCCCGACCACGTCTACCAGGATCGGGATCGTTCCGCGTTTGCTGGCCGTGTCCACGGCCTTGTTGAGATTCGCCGTAAACTGCTGGATGGGCACATTCGCGTTGATGTCGTTGCGGCCCACGTCAATGAAGATCGCGGCGGGCTTGGCGTCCAACGCGCAGTCGAGTGCCGATTTTCCATTGCAGGGGCCGCCCTTGAGCGGAGTCAGCAGTTCACCCGCAGTCACCTTTACGTTTGCGATTGGCCCGGTGGATAGCTTGATTCCCGGCAGGAAGAACTGGACTATCGGGTCAAATTGCGCTTTGTACTGATCCAGGTTGGTCTTGGCATTGTCCAGGCCGTTGACGACGACCAGTGTTTGGTCGCCGACGAGCCGGAACTCGTTGTCTTTCACGCCCTGGCTCTTGCCCAGGCCGTGGATCTGTTGGATGTTGGCCTGCACTGCTGCATCGTCCAGGTTGAAGTAGGGCAGCGAGAGCATGTCGCCAGGCTGTGTGCCAACTGGAGTCGCCGTGTGTGGCGTGCCGGAGGGTGTGGCCGTTACCACGCCTAGCGGCTGAGTCGCGGTGGGAACTAGCGTTTGGGTCGCGGTGGGTGGCGCTGGCGTGTGCGTGGCTGTGGGCGATGGCGGCAGCGGGGTTTGAGTGGCAGTTGGCGGGATGGGCGTGTGGGTGGCCGTGGGTGGAACAGGCGTGTGGCTTGGCGCCAGGGTTGGCGGAACATGTGTTGCGGTAGGCGGAACCGGCGTGGCAGTTGGCGGTTTGGGCGTGGGAGTCTTCGTGGGTGGAACAGGCGTATTGCTTGGCGCCAGGGTTGGCAGAACATGTGTGGCGGTGGGCGGAACACGTGTTGCGGTCGGCGGGAGCGGGGTGGCGGTGGGTGGAACACGTGTTGCAGTCGGCGGGAGCGGCGTCGCCGTCACCACGATAATGGTAGGCAGGGGCGGGGGAACCGACTTCTGGGTCGCGGTTGGGACTCCATTGCACTGCCCCTGGGTCAGGGTGTAGGTAGTGGTGATCTGGCTGCCGCCCAGCGCAGCCCGAATCTGATGTGTATCGTTGAAATAGGCCGTCACAATCAGCGGGACACCCACTACGAAGTTGGCGCCGGGGTTGAGCGGCGGTACAGCGCCCGCGCCGCTGGTCGTGACCTGTCCGGTGCTCTGGCTAACATCCTGCACGAAGACCGTGGCGATGCTTGAGCGTCCGTTGCCGGTATTGGCGACGTTCAGGGTCACATTGAAAGGCACGCCGCAAACGACAATTTGCGGATTCAGGGCGATCCCGTTCAGGACGAGTTTGGCTACCGGCGGAACGGGAGTCGCCGTCGGCGGAACGGGCGTGATCGTCGCCGGGGGCGGTGGCGCTGGCGGTTGGTTGCACTGCCCCTGAAGGAGCGTGTAACTGGTCGTAATCTGACTGCCGCCCAGGTCGGCCAGAAGTTGATGCGCCTCGCCATAGAAGGCCGTGACGGTCAGCGGGACACCCACCACGACGTTCGCGCCGGGGTCGAGCGGCGGGACAGCGGCAGCGCCACTGGTCGTGACGATACCCGTCCGCACGTGAACATCCTGTACGAACACCGTGCTGGGGCCGGATGGCCCGGTCCCGGTATTCGTAACGTTCAGCATGACGTTGAAGGCCTGCCCGCAGGTAATGGTCGCCGGATTCAAGGCGATCCCGTTCAGGATCAGGTTCGGCACAGCGACGGTTGGCGTCGGGGTCAATGTGACGGGCAGCGGGGGCGGTGTGACCAGCGTCACCTGGCTGAAGTCGCCAGAGGTTGCCACCACAAACGGCGAGATCCAGCCAATAATTCCGTTAGGAAGCTGGATGTAGTACCAGCCCGAACCCGTGCTGCTGATGCCTAGCACCCTGGCGCTGTTGCCTTCGATCAGGAAGGCGATGGCCGGGTAGAGCGTGCTATCGCCGGTTCGCACGTTGGCCGTCTCGATAGCCGTGACGCGCGGCGTCGTGTCTGGCTGCGGCGTTGGGGAAGGCGGCGGCGCGACAGGCGTGGGAGTCGGGAAGTCGGCGTTATCGATTCGCAGTGGCGTCACTACATAGGACACGGAAAGCGCATTGTTGGCCGTCACCGTCAGCCGTAGCTCATACAGACCGTCGGGGACGGTGGTGGTATCCCACAACGCCAGCAGCCCGTTCTGGACGGGTGTCGACGTGGGGAGGGTCACGGGAATCCAGGGAATGTCATCGCCCGGCAGGCTGGCATCGTTGTTGAGGGGGCGGATCTCCAGGAAATAGTTCAGCATGTTGGGCACGTTGGCGCTGCCTTGCACCGCGATCTGTCCGTGCAGTTCGGAAACCAGGATAGGAGCGGTGATGACGACGTTCGCATCAACCATATTGACTGGCGTCGGCGTGGCGGTGCCCTGCGCTGCGCTTGATCGCGGATTGATCAAGGCCGTCAGCGCCAGGAGCAGGGCCAGGGCACCGACGATGATAGGGGAAAGAATGCTAAGACGTTTCATGGGAGTATCCTTTCTCGTCGCAACGACGTTCGGACGCCTGGAATTGCCTCCCTGCGAAGCGATTTCGTAGGAGCATTCCCGCGCATCCGAAGACAAGGATTAAGCTCAGTCGAAGAAGGGAGTCGCGATCAGTGGATCGAGAATGAGGTCTGTGGAGAACTATAGGGGCGTTTCGATCAGAAATAAATGGGAATTTGGACTGAATTCCCTAACCGTATTCCTACTCAATCCTAACCAGATTCAAGCCCGCTTCCACTTGCTTAGAACATAAGTTCGTATTATTATGCAGCTACGATGAACACTGAAGAACGAATTGCACTATCCGATTACCGCGCGCTGAACACACCCTATCGCCGCATCCGCCTGATCGCGTTACGCCGCTTCGTCTGTACCGGGGACGGCAGCCTCGTCGTCGCGCTCTACGAGCGGGCGCACGGGATTATTCGCCTGAAGCGCCGGAATGCGGCCTAGCAGGAAGTCAATCGCCTCGCGGTAATCGCCCTTGCGCAGCAGGCGCAGGAGACCGCGTTCATCGTCGGTCAGATCCGCTTCTTCCAGCGTCGCGCCGGGGTCGTTGACCAGGCCCAGCAGGTAGTCCGTGCTGCAATGCAGCGCCAACGCCAGCTTCTCGACGTATTCCACCGAGGGGCGGTGTTCGCCGGTTTCCCACGACGCATATTGTTGATAATTCTTCACGCCAATGGCCTGGGCCACATCTTTTTGAGTCATGCCCAGGGCTTGCCGACGCAATAACAAACGCTCGCTGTACAGCGGCATAAAAATATTCCCCGCGCGAAAAACAAAGGAGGGGATCGCGCAATCAGGGTCTATTATAGCTCACCGCGTTTGTTGGATGCCGCTTCAGTCCGGGATGATCGTTTTTTCGATCCCTTTAATTGGCTCCGGGTAGCTCAGTTTCATACGCTTGAGTGCCTTGACGATGGCATCCGTCACCACCAGGTTGCGGAACCAGTGATGGTTGGCCGGGACAATCGTCCAGGGTGCGCTTTCGCTATTACACTCGGTCAGCATGGCTTCATAGGCGTCAATGTAATCGTCCCAACGCTTGCGTTCTTCAAGGTCGCTCAGCGAAAATTTCCAGCGCTTGTCGGGCAGATCGCGCCGCGCCTCAAAACGTTCTTTTTGTTTGTCTTTGGAAATGTGCAGAAAGAATTTTAGGAGGGTCACGTCGTTGTCGGCCAGCATGGCCTCGAAGTCGTTGATCTGCTGGTAGCGGGCTTTCCAGACTTTCTTGGGCACGAGATCGTGTACCCGCACGATCAGCACGTCCTCGTAGTGAGAGCGGTTGAAGACGCCGATGGTGCCTCGCGCCGGGATGTGCTGGTGAATGCGCCACAGGAAATCGTGGCGGGATTCCTCCGTGCTGGGCTGCTTGAAGCTGGTGACGACCACGCCCTGCGGGTTCAGGCCGCGAAATACGTGCTTGATCGTGCCGTCCTTGCCGCTGGCGTCAATGCCCTGCAAGATGATGAGCAGCGCCTTGCTGCCGTCGGCGTACAGGACATCCTGCAATGCCTGGAGTTGCAGCAGATCTTTCTCGATCCGATCGGCGGCGTGGCCTTCGTGGGTGTAGTCCCCGGTGTAGTCAGGCGGGAAATCCTTCAGGCGAATTTTGTCGCCAGGATCGGGCGTGAGCGTCAAGTCTTTGGGCATGTGCTTTCCTTTCAAATCAGTACGCAGCCTTGTCGTCCCGATGATGCTACCGCAAAATCCCGTTGCCGCGACTGTGGAACTCACCAGGACACCCAATCCAGCCCCTGGCAAGCGTGGACGATGCGCTCGGCAACGGAGGATTTCAGCTATTTGGGTGCCGCTGATCTACTTCGTCGCCTTCAAAGGAAATCTTTTCGTAGACATCGGCAAGGCGAAGCGTACAGCCGATCGGGGGCAATTCTAGCGAGGCATCGAGTCCGCTGGCGTCCGCCAAAAGCCAGCGCCCATCAGCCTGTCGCGCGTAATATTCAACCCGAATGCTATCCTGGGCGATCAGCACATAGCCCTGGAGCGATTCCAGCGTGCGATAGTGCTGGAACTTTTTGCCCCGGTCATAACTTTCGGTGGAGGGTGACAATACCTCGACAATAAGGATCGGATTCAGGAGGGTATCCTGGTGATCGTCCTCAAGCTGCGGCGGGCCACACACGACGCTGATGTCCGGGTACGTGTAAAGCCGGGTTCGACTCACTTTTACGCGCATGTCGCTTGGATAGACCGTGCATTTTCCGCTGCGGAGTTGAGTATATAACGTGACATAGGTGCTTCCGGCAATGAGATTGTGCCTCAGGCTGGCACCCGTCATCGCGAAAATCTCGCCATTTAGATACTCATGGCGCAGGTCACTCTCACGCTCGTAGGCGAGATAACGCTCAATCGTCCAATCCATTTCGGGCAGTGCAGCCATCGCCAGACACCTATAGGCTACTTTCCAGTAGGGACGATTATAGCTGCCCAATTGTGCAGCGCTAATGCGTGGGAATCAGGGAATCACCCGCCCATGACCCGGCTGATGAAGTCGTCCACGCCTCGCTGTAAAACGTCCGTCGCTTCGGGGAGCAGCGCATCAAGGATACTCTTGAGGCTCTGCCAGTAGGGAGTGTGCATCCAGGCGCCGCCATAGCTGCCGTCCGGCGTCCCGCGTAGATAAATGGCGTACGGCGCGGGTGTGGCAAAATAGCCGGACACTTCCGAGCCATCGCCTTCGACCTGGACGGGAGTGACACTGCTGCCGTAGGCGCCGGTTCGGGCGTAAGGATGCGGCTTATGATGCGCTGGCCCGCCGCGTCCGCCGCGTCCGCCGCTGCCTACGTAAGGCGGTACTGGCGGGTACGTGCTGACCGCATCGCGGATCGGCTGCATGGCGTCGCGCAGGCCCTCTTGCAGCGCGTCATTTAAGCCTGCCTGAACTGCCGCGATCTGCTCGGCTGTAGACTCCAGTCCCTCGACATTCAATTCAGTGCTCATGCCGGAATTGTAAGGTGCGCAAGCGAAATGGAACAGGCTGGCCCGCGCCAGGTGGCGCAACCCGCAGAAAAGCGAGGCCAGCACTCGGCACGCAATGATTTTCCTATCGGTGCAGCAAAAACTACCGCAGCCAGAGATAGTGTGCTATAGTAAGCACCATAGGCACCGAGGCTTGCGCAACAGCACACCTTTTGATGGTTCCAGGGAACTACTGTCCGCAAGGATTCTCATGGAAAATAAACACAGTCCGACAGGGTTACACAACATCAGCGTCATGATCGTGGACGACCATCCGATCATGCGCGAGGGTCTGCGTAAACTCCTCGAGGATCAGGACGATTTGAAGGTGATCGCCGAAGCGATGACCGGCCCTCAGGCTCTTGAAATGGCGCGTGATCAACAGCCCGATGTCGTGTTGCTGGACATTAACCTGCCGGACATGAACGGCATCCAGGTCACCAGTAAGCTCAAGGCGGAGCGCAGTAAGATTGCTGTGATTCTGCTGACCGCTTACGATGACGACGAGCAGGTGTTACACGCTATGCGAGCCGGGGCGTCAGCCTACTGCCCCAAAGACGTTGAACCGGAACGGCTGCTGAACGTCATCCGGCAGGTTGCCAAAGGAAACTACATCATCCGCGACAAGGTTTATAATGAGCGGGGCGTACAGGACTGGATCAACGCAGCAGTAGACGCGCTTTCCGGCCCGTACGTCATGGACAGCGGCGAGCATTTCGTGCCACTCAGCCCGCGAGAAATGGAGATATTGCGCTGCGTCACTCGCGGCTTAAGCAATAAAGAGATCGCCAGTGAACTCGGCATCAGCCACCAGACCGTCAAGAATCATATGACTTCGATCCTGGATAAGCTGAACGTTGACGATCGTACCCAGGCGGCGGTTTACGCCCTCCAGCGCGGTTGGGTGCGCGTCACCGAATACCAGCGTCCGGCCTCCGAAGACGATGATACGAATAATGACTGAACCAGCACTCGATATACGCAGGAGTTGACGTTTATGACCTCGGTCGCAAGCAATCCGAAAGAGGCTTTGCTCAACGACGTACGCGGCGAATTTGATCGTATGCAGTTGCGGATAAAGGAGCTGCAAACGCTCATTGACCAGAGCCAGGTGGAAGTCAAACGCCTTCAGCAAAGAAGCGTGGACATCAACACACAACTGAATCGCCTGGAAGCCAACTTCGATACGGTTCCCCGCAACGACATCAAGACGATCTATACCAACGCCCTGGACACAAAAACCCGCCTGCTGACGATGCAAAGCCAGCTCGAAAAGGTTCAGCAGGACCGGACGCAGCTCGAGGGCTTCACCCAGACGCTTCAGCGGTTGATGTTGACGCTGGAAGGCGTCCCGGTAGGGTCCGTGGTCGGCGCGCCGGTCGCCGCTACTGGCAGCAAGCCGCTTAACAGCCCGCCTGTCGTCTCGAACTCGACCATTGTGCGCGTCGTCGAGGCTCAGGAAGCCGAGCGCAAGAAGCTTGCCCGCCAGATGCACGACGGCCCGGCGCAATCGCTGACCAACTTTATTTTGCAGGCCGAAATCTGCCAGCGCCTCTTTGATCGCAACCCTGACCGCGCCACCGAAGAGTTGGGAAACCTGAAAACGGCGGCCAGCACCACGTTCCAGAAGGTGCGTGACTTTATCTTCGACCTGCGCCCGATGATGCTGGACGACCTGGGGCTGGTACCCACGGTACGCCGCTACGTGGACGCCTTCACGGAAAAGAGCAGCATTCCGACCCAGTTGAACATTGTCGGCGAGGAACGCCGCCGCGTGGCGCCACATGCCGAAGTCACCATGTTCCGCGCCGTCCAGGAAGTGCTGGCCTATGCCCGCGACATCTCCGGCGCGTCGAAAGTAGACCTCACGCTGGACACTACCGCCGACGTGCTCAAGTCAACGGCAAGTTTTGATGGAAAAGACGTTCAGGAAACCGAAGCTGCGGTACAGCAGAGCGGCGACAGCGTCTTCGGCCTGGAACCGCTGCGGCAGAGAGTTGAACTCCTCAGCGGCAGCGTGCAGATATTTGGGGGTGCCGACGGGAACACAGTCGAAATCGTGATACCCGCCGGGCAGCCGAATTAAATTATTGGGACTACCTGGCAGGGTTGCAGGTCTGCCAGTTTGCCTTTTTTTGTGTTACGGCTACACTTGAGTTTCAGTCTCATCCGCCCCTCTGGAGGCATTTCATGAATCGCCGTGTTTTGCTCCTTTTGATTGTTCTGGTCGCGCTGGCTGCGGTCGTCGTGATATTCGTGCTGCCGCTGCTTAATAGTGCTCCAACTAACCCCGGCCAACAGGGCGCACCCGTTGGAACGCCCATTCCCTCACCGACCCCCGTTGTGACGACGCCCGTCGTGGTCGCCATACAGGATCTGCCGCGTGGCATTCGTATTCCTGAGTCGGCTTTGCAAATCAGGGCCTGGCCCAATAACCCCAGCCCTGACCAACCGAGTTCGGTTCCCCCCGATGCCGTCCCGGATATTGCCAAAGTAGCCGGCCAGATTGCCAGGACGGACATTTATGCAGGCGAACCGGTCACGGCGCATATGATTGTGCCAGACTTGCAGGCGCTGGCGGCACAGGGCAGCGATGCCGCAGCCATCACGCCCAAGGGTAAGGTGCTGGTTAGCATCCCGGTTGACAAACTGTCGGACGTGGGTTACTCGGTACAGGACGGCGACTACGTAGACGTGATCGTCTCCTTCCTGTTCGTCAACGTTGACCCGCGTTTCCAGACCATCACCCCTGACAAATCTACCATCCTGACCATCAAGCCAGATGGCACAATTTCCACCACCACAGGTCAGGCCGGAGAGGTGTCGCCATCGGCGATTGCGTTGCCGGCGGGCAGCTTCCTGATCCTGGGGCCGAACGAAGCACAGCGCCCGCGCCTTGCCACGCAGCGTACCATCCAGGGCGCGTGGGTCGTTCACGTTGGGACTTTCCCGCCCAACGGACAGTTCTTGCGGACGATGCCCGCCACGCCGACGCCGCTCCCCACCGCTGCTGAAGCGGGACAGAAGGGATCGCCACCGCCGCCAACGCCCACACCGCCTTATCCTGACATCGTGACGCTTGCCGTTACGCCCCAGGACGCAGTTACTCTGACCTGGATTATTGAAGCCAACATTCCGATGAGTCTGTCGCTGCGCAGCGTTCAGGATAAAGACGTGCCCAGCAATCCGACGAATTCAGTGTCACTGCAATACATGCTGCAAACCTACAATGTGACCCAGCCGCCGGAATTGCCGTATGCCCTTGAACCCGCCCTGCGCTCGATCCGCAATCTACAGGGGGGTGGGCAGATTAACTTTAACGGTAGTTCTGGGACTGGAAGCGGCCAGTAGGTAACGTCAGGTTGTTCAATCCGGGCCGGACCCTTCCGGCCCGATTCCGTTATGTCAGTTTGTACCAGGTTGAATAGAGCTTGAGGATGTAAGTACCATGGATAAATCTCGCGCCCCGCAGGCAGGTGGCAAGAAAGTCATCAAAGTTCTCATCGTAGACGACATTCCAGAGACCCGCGAGAATCTGAAAAAACTGCTGGCATTTGAAAATGATATTGAAGTGGTGGGCACGGCCAGCACCGGACGCGAGGGTCTGGAGCTTGCCAAAGACCTTCTGCCGGACATCATTCTCATGGACATCAACATGCCGGACATGGACGGCATTCAGGCTACCGAACTGATCAACAAAGAGGTGCGCACTGCCAGCGTGATCATGATGTCCGTGCAGAGCGAAGCCGATTACCTGCGGCGCGCTTTGCAAGCTGGCGCCAGCGACTTCCTGACCAAGCCCATCGCAGGCGAGGAACTTTACTCGACGATCCGCCAGGTCTACGACCGGGGCGCGACCAAGAGAGCGGAGGCTATCGCGGCGGTCAGCGTCGCGGCGCGCAGTCCTTCACTTGGTGGCGAATCGACGCTGCATAATGCCCAGGTTATCGCGGTTTATTCTCCGCAAGGCGGCGCGGGCGCGACGACTGTTGCCACCAACGTGGCCTCATCGCTCATGGCAGAAGGCACCAAAGTCCTGCTGCTCGATGCCGATCTCCAGTTTGGCGATGTCGGCGTTTTTCTCAATATTCAGGCAGCCAACACCATCGTTGACCTGATCCACGGCGTGGAAGACCTCGACCCGGAGGTCGTCAATAACGTGCTGGTCAACCACGAAAGCGGTCTGCGCGTGCTGCTGGCTCCAAGAGCGCCAGAAGATGCCGAGGAAGTCCTGGCCGATAAGCTGCAACTGCTGATCGAAAAGCTGCGCGGCAATTTTGACTTCATCGTCGTGGACATGGCCTCTAAGATTGACGACGTGGCCCTGTCGCTCTTTGACAGTTGTGAACGCATTATCCTGGTGTTGAACCCGACACTGCCCGCCGTTAAGAATACGCGCAGCGTCTTGAACCTGTTCGACAAGCTTCAGATCGAGCAAAATAAGGTCATGCTGGTCTTTAACCGGGTCAACGCTGAGCTGGAACGGCAAAAGGTCAATATTCCGATTGCCTCCATCGAAAAGAACTTTAACCGGAAGGCCGTGGCTTACATCCCGGAGGACGGGCGGCGCGTGCTGTCCGCGATCAACCGGGGGATTACGGTGGTTGCCAAGGACAAGAACCTGTCGCCCGCCAAGGAATTGATCGCCCTCAGCGATACGGTGCGCAGCAGTTTTTTAACGGCTGAGGAGACCCCGGCGATCCCTGCCGAACTTTCAAAATCTTCCACGACCAGCAAGACCAGTGGAGGGTTGTTCCGCAGAGGGTAGTATCATTATCGTTGCACAAATTTCTAAATTCCACTAGATTCTGTGGGCAAGAACCGCATTCAGACTCAAGAGGGCAGTGTAGGGGTAAGGAGAGGCTTCGATGTCACTTCTCAGACGCATTGAAAAAGGGCAACAGGGCGGCGGCGGTAACGCCGGACAACAGGGCGGATCGGGCGCGGGCGGGGGTGGCGGCGAAGAGGCTTCGGGCCTGAGCCAGCTCCGCAGACAGCGCGTGCAGATGCCTGCCAACAGCCAGGCCGCAGCCGAAAAAGGCGGTTATGCCGACCTGAAAGGCCGCGTACAGACCAAGTTGCTGGCTGAACTCGATCCATCCATGGACACCCGTTCGCCAGAGGTACGCAGCACCATTGAAGAGCTGTTCAGCACGATCCTGGCTGAAGAAAATATTGTGCTCAGCCGTGCCGAAAAGACCCGTTTATTTGAATCGATTGTGGCCGAAATCCTGGGCTTTGGCCCGCTGGAAGTTTTGCTGGCGGACGAGAGCATCACCGAAATCATGGTCAATGGCCCCAAGAACGTTTATATCGAACAGAAGGGCCGCCTGTCCCGTTCGCAGGTGACTTTCGAGAATGACGACCACGTGATGCGCGTGCTGGATCGTATCGTCGCGCCGCTGGGCCGCCGTATTGACGAAAGCTCTCCGACGGTAGACGCCCGTCTGCCCGATGGCTCCCGCGTGAACGCCGTCATCCGGCCCATTGCGCTGTGTGGCCCTACGGTCACCATCCGTAAATTCTCCAAGAAGCCCTATACGGTTGAAGACCTGATCCGCTTCGGCTCGATGACCGCTGAAATAGCGGAATTCTTGCGCGCCTGCGTGATCGCCCGCATGAATGCCGTCGTGTCCGGCGGTACGGGTTCCGGCAAAACCACGCTGCTCAACGTGATGTCCAGCTTTATTCCCAACGACGAGCGGATCGTGACCATCGAAAACGCCGCCGAACTGCAACTGCGCCAGGAACACGTCGTATCGCTCGAATCACGCCCGCCCAACATTGAAGGACGCGGCGAGATCACCATCCGTGACCTCGTGGTGAACGCCCTCCGTATGCGCCCTGACCGTATCGTGGTCGGGGAATGTCGTTCGGGCGAAGCCCTGGACAT
>DATGFK010000140.1:0-3078 GCA_035309185.1 Aggregatilineales bacterium | reverse complement strand
GGCATGTACAACGTTCTTTCTAGCAGGTGGACAGAAGGAAACTTGTGGGTCTACGCGGCATATTTTTTTCAATGCTGCGCCTGACGAACAAGTTCTACGTGCAACAAACATCTCAGGCTGATTGTAGCAAAGCAAGTATTGGAATGACGAACCAGAACGTTGTGTCCTTGCCCACTACTCTGCCTCGCCCTCCTGGGCGTATTTTGCCATCCCCTCGCGCATGGCCTGGATGATGTTGCCTTCAACCGCCTTGCGGGCCTGCCCGATGGCATTCTTGATCCCCTTCGCGTTCGTGCGCCCATGTCCAACGATCACCACGCCATTGACCCCCAACAGAGGCGCGCCGCCGACCTCGAACGGGTCTACCTGGTGGTAGACGCTGCGAAGTGCGGAACGCAGGAGGTAAGCGCCAAACATCCTGATAGGGTTGGCAGTGAATTCTTCGCGTAGCAATGAAAAAAGGGTATTGCCCAGGGCTTCCATCGTCTTGAGGGCGACGTTTCCAACAAAACCGTCGGCGACCACCACGTCCACCTCACCATTGAGCATTTCTTTGGGTTCGACATTGCCCACGTAATTCAGGTGGCTACTGGCAAAAAGTTCCGAGGCTTCCCTGACAACCTGGTTGCCTTTGCCTTCTTCTTCGCCGTTAGAAAGAAGTGCCACACGCGGTGTCTTAACGCCGATCACACGCTCGGCGTACAGGCTGCCCATCATGCCAAATTGCAGTAGCCAGTCCGGGCGGGCATCCGCGTTGGCGCCCAGGTCAGTCAGGATAAAGAGCCTGCCCTTGACAGGAATCAGGGCTGTCAGTGTTGGGCGCTTGACTCCCTTGATGCGGCGCAAAGTGCTGAGTGTCGCCAGGGCTAAAACTGCGCCGGTATTTCCAGCAGTTACGAATGCATCGGCCTTGCCGTCTTTGACCAGGTTCAAGCCGATCATCATCGAAGATTGGGGCTTAGAGTGCGCGACCTGGCTCGGCGAATCGTGCATATCCACCGCTTGATCGGCATGAACGACATCCAGGCTCAGGCCGCTCAGATCATGATTTGCCAGCTCGCGCTCGACGGCGACCTTGTCGCCGACCAGGATCATTTCATCGTGCCATTGGCGGGCTGCCTGCACAGCGCCAGCCACGTCAGGTTCAGGGCAGTGATCGCTGCCCATCGCATCCAGGACAATTTTCATGCCCGGAAGTTTATCATTTATCGCGGGTCAGCGCGAAACTATGGAGAAAACTTTCCTGGAGACCGAGAAAAACGAGCAGAGGTGGAATCGAAGCGATGACCGCAGCGGCCAGCGCCACGCCCCAATTGCCCTGGTCTTGCGCACTGTAGGCGATCCCTTTCAGCGCTACCTGGATGAGCTGTCGCCGGTTGTCGTTGACGATCACGAGCGGCCAGAGATACTGGTTCCAGACGTAGATGAACTGGATCATCCCCAGCGCCCCAATCACGTTCCAGGAGATTGGGAGCAGGATGCTCCACAGAAATCGCAGTGGCCCGGCGCCGTCAATCTGCGCGGCTTCGGCCAGGTCAGCCGGGATATTCGAGAAATGCTGTCGGAACAGAAACGTCCCGGTTGCGCTTGCCAGAAAGGGAACGACCAGGGCAAGGATCACCGACTGTGAGCTGGCCCACTGCAAGTCGTTGACCAGACGGAACAGGGCCACGATCAAGATGTCCGTGGGCATCATCAAGGTCAGCAACACAAAGATAAACAGCGCGCCGCGCAGCGGAAAACGAAAATAGACAAAGGCCATCCCCGCCAGGAGTGAGGTGGCGGTTTTCCCGGCCATGACAAGCACGGCGACCAGCAGCGTGTTGCCCAGCAGCGTTGCGAAATAGCTGGTGGACCACGCTTCGCTGTAGTTGTCGAAGAGCTTATTGCCGGGCAGCAGATTGGGCGGATAGGCAATTACCTGACCGGTGTTCTGGGTGGACTTCACGAGGGCGAAGATCATGGGAAAGCCGACCAGAACGCAGATCACGATCAGCGCCAGGTGGGTCAAATAGCGAGGTCGTGTGGTAATCGTATGTGCCTCAGGCGCCATAAGTCACCCTCCGTTCACCGCTGCGGAACTGCATCAGCGTGATAACCGCGACAATCCCGAACAACAACACGGATTGCGCTGCCGCCATCCCCGTTGAATGGTTGACCTGCAAGTCCTGGTACAAATTGTAGATCAGCACGGTGGTCGAGTTGCTTGGCCCTGGCCCTGAGAGCACATCTACCGTGCCGAAAATATCAAAGAACGAATAAGTCAGGTTGGTAATGACCAAGAAAAAAGTGAAAGGCGACAGGAGCGGAAAGACAATCTTCCAGAAGCGCTGCCAGCGGTTCGCGCCGTCAATGGCTGCGGCTTCAACCAGATCGCCCGGAACATTTTGAAGCCCGGCGAGATAAAAGACGACGTTATAACCCAGGTTCTTCCAGATCGCCGTCAGGATGACCAGCATTGGCGTGAGAACGGGGTCGCCGAGCCAGTTGGGCGTGGTCTGGAAGACGCCTTTCCAGAGAAACGTGATGATCCCGGCAGGATTGAACATGAACAGAAAGATCACGCCCGCAATGGCCGGTGAGATTGCATACGGCCAGATCAGGAGCGTGCGATAAATTCGTATGCCTCTGATCTTCTGGTTTGCCAGGTTCGCAATCGCCAACGAGATGCCGATCCCCCCGATGACAATGGCTGCGGAAAAGACCAGTGAACGCAGCAGTACGATGAGGTAATCACCATTGATCTGAAGGACGTTATCTTTGGTCACTTGAATCTGCGGATCGAGTAGACGGCGGAAGTTATCCAGGCCCACGTAGCTGAGGTCGAGGCCATTGGGCGCCGCTTTGTAAAAGCTGAGCTGGAAAGTACGCAGGATTGGATAGTAAAGGAATAGTACAAGGATAATGAGCGTGGGCAGCAGAAGCAAATAGGGTAGCCACCGGTTTCGGAAGATGGCCTGGTGCATAGGATATTCTCCAACGTTAAGTTGAGCCGGGAGACTAATCCCCCGGCTCAGCGAGTAGAATCACACCTCAAGCAATTATCAGGATTCCCTGTGACGCTTTATTGGGCAGCGG
>DATGFK010000139.1:0-3115 GCA_035309185.1 Aggregatilineales bacterium | reverse complement strand
CTTTCGGAAGTTACTGTTTGTTGGGCCGCCTGGAACGGGGAAATCAACGCTGTGTGTGGCTCTGAGCAAAATCGCCCTTGAGCAGCACGGCGTCGTGGTTTACGTGTCTTCCTCCCAGAAAGAAAATAACGAGTCCAACTTTACCCAGGTTCACCGGGCACTACGTATTTCAGATAGCGCGCATTACCCGGTTTTGCTGGTGATCGAAGACCTGGATGCTTACCTGCTCGAAAAGGACGAAAAATCGCAGATTCTGAACGTCCTGGATGGAGTAGAAGCGCCGAACAATCCGCATGGTGTATTGCTGGTGGCGACGACCAATTATCCAGAAATCATTGACGAGCGCATCAGCAAGCGCCCTGGTCGCATTGATAGGATTTTCTACATCCCACCGATTGAGGACGCGGATCAGGCGCTGCGGATGCTCAAGCGCTATCTGGGGGAGCAATGGGCCAGCGAACATGAGACAATCGCCAGGGACTTGATCGGGCAGACCGGGGTTTTCGTGCGAGAGATCGCGCTTTACGCGCGCATCTTGGCGGCGAACGCCAAGCAAAGCAGCGTATCACTGCACCTGCTCAAACAGTCGGTGAAACGCCTCAAGGCTCAACTGGCAACAGGCTACAATTTACAACCTCACCGCGCGATTGGTTTTGGAACCCTGGCGCCCCAGACAGAGCGCGAGGCTGAAAAGACCGAGATCGCTGCGAGGGGCTAACGCCTGAACGAATTATGGGAACTCGGGATCCTGGCTTCATTGCAAAGAGAAGCCAAGCGAATCGCCAGATATTGCAGCCATCCACGCATAGGAACCATCAGCCACACGCAGGTTGCTGAATTGGGTCTCGCCGCCCGCCAGATCGGTCGCCAACTGGGGATCGTGCCGGTAGTTCCGCAATTGCGGGCGGTGCACAAGCCTCGCGATGTGGAATGGGAGCGGCGAAGCTGAATGGGTGCTTGTCACGCCTTAAAAGTGATCAGCGTCTACATCTGTCGCGAGAGATGATGGGATAATAGTCTCAGCTTCCAATGGAGACATGGACCATGAACAAGCCGAGACATCTGTTGCGATTTACCTGTCTAGTGCTGGCCTTGATCATCGTAGGTATCGGGTTGTTTGCCCTGTTCTGGCCCGCCTATCCACCCTGGGTTCACTACCACGAAAAAACTGAATTACCGACTGATCTCGTAGCAGCCGAGGCGCGTTGGAAAGATCACGCCATTGCGCATTACAACCTGGTGATCTTCCGCGAGTCGGAGCCGGCTTTCTCCAACCGCCCATCCTGTGAGCAAGATTTCGAGGTCAGTGACGAGGAGATCACGAAAACAAATGCGGACTCCTGCAGGAACAGCAGCATCCCCTATCTTGCCCAACCGCCAATGACCGTTTCAGCGTTGTTTAAGCTTCTAGAGCACGACTCGACGGAAATCCGTTGGGGACACAATGTGGATTGTGGAGACATGAGCGTCGTTGCCAACACCTACGATCCGCAGTATGGCTATCCTACGAGCATTCACTATGGCTGGGAATTTGCCACGCCAGCCAGCATGGGTTGGAATACCTATCGCCAGTATCGAGGGTCGCGAACTGGCTTCAGTTGTCTTACAAACTATATCCCAAACAAAGGCAATATAACGGTCACACTCATCCCGTTGCCTTAAAGGCGCCTGTGCCAGGCTCGATAATCTTATTTGTCGGGCCGATACGTCAGCCACACGCAGGTTGCGACCTTTCAGGCGACGGTTTATAGTTAGCCGCTTATGCGCCAAATTACTCGTGGAGCGATCTGAATGCGTGTAGCCCGTGTGCTAGTTCCGCTATTTTGCACTGTCGTCGTCGCGCTTGCGGCGATTTCGAATAATACGAATCCTGTGTTGGCAAATGCAGCTACGCCAGCGCCAACCGCCGCGTCCACAACTGCTGCGACTTCAGCCGCTACCACGGCGACTCAGGCTGCGACTGGCGCCGTATCGTCGCCCGCCGCGCTGGCCTGCAACATTATGTCCCAGGACGAACTCCAGGCGGCCCAAACGGGCTGCGGCAAAGCCGGTTCTAACAGCGCGTGCCTGGCTCACGCCGTCGGCAAACTTTCCATGAGCGACAACTCCAGCGCCACGTTCGAGAAGGCGGGCGACAGCGTAGATTTGACCAACGTCTCCAATGTCACCACAGAAGTAACCGATCCTGCTTCTGGCAGCGCAGGCGTCGTCGTGATGAAGCTGCAAGGCGGTCTGCCCCTCTCCAGCAGCGGCAGCGGGCCGATCACGGCGGTGCTGTTCGGCGATTCCAGCATGACCTCTTCGGCGGTAGCCTCGCCCGCCGCGTCCAACCAGGCTACAGCGGCTCCGACGGCCCAGGCCACAGCGCAAGCCGCCAGTAGCGCGGCGCACTACAACACGCCGATGCAGTCCTTCACCCTGAACACGGCCAATGGAGGGATCGCGACCAAGAAAAGCTGCGGCTCGATCCCGTCTGGCCTGTTGTTGCAATCCTCCGCCGACCAGACCGCGCATTTGCTGGTCAATGGCGTTGACGTGGCCTTTAATGCGGCCAGCGTCCTGATCCGCGCCACGCCCAAGGATCGCCTGGAAATCGCGGCGCTGTCGGGCAAGGTCACAGTTTCTCGTGACAAAGACGACCTCACCTTGAACAGCGGAACCTGGACTCGAATTCGGCTGGGCGGCAAAGATGGCCTGACCACGACCACGACGCCACCTGCGCCCACCGCCTATACTTTTGCAGCGATTGACGGCGCGCCGCTTGACCTGCTGCCCGACGCCCTGACCTGCACCGTCGGCGTGCCCGCTGGCGGCCATCAGGCTGCCGTGCGTGTCGGGCCAGGGGCAGAACGCGGCGGGCTGTTCTTCATGACGGGCGCCGAGAACTTCCCGGTCAAGGGCCAGGGCAAGGACTCGTCTGGCGCGCTGTGGTGGCAACTCCAGGCTACCGGCAGGGCCGAAGCGTGGGTCGCGCAATCCGACGTTCACAGCGTCGGCGTCTGCACGCAGGTTGCGCAGGCGACGCCCCCGCCGGTGATTGCCGCTGGCTTTAGCGCCAGCGATAGTGGGTCAAACAGCAGCACGCAGGGGACGAGTGAGCCGGTCACGCCGGGCT
>DATGFK010000138.1:0-5356 GCA_035309185.1 Aggregatilineales bacterium | reverse complement strand
GCAGGTCTTGAAGAAACCCCCAAACCAAAGCCGCTTTCTGATTCTTATGGCAGTTTCCCTGAAGCGTTTGAGGCCTACAGTGGTCGTGTCTTGCTCCTGGGCGATCCCGGTAGTGGCAAGACAACGACTTTGATGGCTTTTGCGCGTGACGCGATTGCCCGGCGTCTGGAAGACCCTCAGGCACGACTTCCCCTCCTCGCGCCCGTCTCAACCTGGGACGTTTACGAGGAACCTGAAATCGCGGAGTGGCTTTCTAACAGTGTGCCTTCGTTGAAAGACGCCATTCACAAAGTCATTCAGGCAGGTGATGCGCTTGTATTACTGGATGGATTAGATGAACTCGGCAGTGCGCGCCCGATCGATCCAGAGCATCCTGGGGCAGAGACATTTGATCCCCGCCAAAAGTTTATTGACAAGATTCCCGATCAAAACCAGATTCTTTTAACTTGCCGGTTCAATGATTACCGAACAATCGGCGCGAAAGTACGGCTGCAAGGCGCAGTGTCCCTTCAACCTCTCGACGATGCTCAAATTGCTGACTACCTTAGACATCAACCCGACCTGCAGGCGATCCTGCAACGTGACAGGCAGCTAAAAGACCTGGTGAGGACTCCTCTTTTATTGAGCCTGGTTGCGTTTGGATTCGCTGATGCTGCCAAAGATTTGAGTTCTCTCGAAGGTCTTGGAAGAGGTGAAGTTTCAGACAGAATTTTCGACGCCTATTTGCGCAGGCGCTATGAGCACGAACGACGCAAACCTTTTGCCGAACTTCCCTATTCGTACGACAAGATGATCCGAGTTCTCCAATGCGTGGCAAGAACTGATGCGACAGGTGAGAGCCAAAATACCTTACGGCATTTGTACATCAATCAGTGTCTAGGCTATGAGCCAGAAGAGTTTATTGAGCAAGCGATTCGCCTTCACATTTTGCTGCCAACCATTGATCCTCAAGTCTTTCAATTTATCCATCTGCTCCTTCGCGATTACTTTGCCTATCCTGCCCTGGTCAGGTCATTAAAACATAAGGATCAATGGCGACGCTTGAAGTCCGCCCAGGCGCTAGGAGAACTCGGCGATGATCGCGCTGTTGAAGCCCTGGGCGAGTTAATAGTTGAAGACGACGACGAGAATGTGAGGAGCATGGCGGCTGTTGCGTTGGGAAAAATAGGCAGTCCCGATGGGGTGCCAGCCCTCATCGAAGCGTTACGCGATAATCGTGCCCGCGTGCGTGGCGCTGCCGCTCAAGCGCTCGGCGATATAGGCGATGGGCGTGCTGTAATGGGTCTCATTACGTTGGCCCAAGACGGGGACAAAATGATCCGCCTTTTTGCCATAGAAGCAATTTCTGACAACCGCGATCCCAGGGCCGTCTCTGTACTGCTTGAAGCCTTGAACAATCCCAATCCAGCCGTATCGCAGGCGGCATCGTCCGCCTTGTCCGGAATTGGGGCTGTTGCTATTCCTGCGCTGTTAGAAGGCTTACAAAGTAAAGAAGTCACGCTGAAACAGTGGGCAGCCACGACACTCGGCAAAATGCAAGCGATTGAAGCAGTGCCAGGGCTAACCAGGCTATTGGCTGATACCACATCTATCTCATTCATACAGCGCATATGCGACATCGCCGCAGAAGCGCTGTTGCTTATCGCAACACCAGAGGCTGTTGCTGCCGTCGAGACGTGGAAGCGTCAGTGACCCTGCCACTGCTTTCACGGGCAATTCTGTGGCTGATAGTGCTGGTCATCGCACTGCTGAACATTGGCAGCTTTTTCCTCGGCCCATTCGACCCACAACGAGCCGGGCGCATCAAAAAGATCGCGCAGCTTCCGCAAAGCGCGTTATTGGTACTCTTCGCGGCAATAGTCGCGCTTAACTCAGCCAGCGATGGGAATTTTGCGACGCTGGCTGTGCTGGTGTTGTGCGGAATGCTTGTGGGATTCGTGGGCGATCTGTTCATGGCGAACGTATTCCACCAAAAAGATCACGTCCTGTTTGGAATGGCTGCCTTCGGAATCGGCCATCTATGCTATGTGCTGGCATTCCGAGAGATCGCCGTGCGCTTTGGTCTATCCGATCCCTCGTATTACGTTCTACCAGAAATTGTTCTTTGCCTGCTTGGAGTCGTCCTGTGGGCGCAGCTTGTGCGCAAACCGGGCGGCAGTCAGAGGCAGTACGTGGCTCTCCTTTATGCGTTGTTTCTCTCTGGAATGGCAGGCTACTCACTGGGACTGGCATTACAGCAGCCCGCGTTTTTACCGCTGGCACTGGGAGCAACACTGTTTGTGGTGTCGGACACACTCATTGCCGCGCAGCTCTTCGCGGAACGCTCTTTTCCCTTCGTCGGGGATGTTGTGTGGGTCACGTACATTGTGGCGCAGATACTGATCGTCAGCGTTGTGCCGATTAGCATGTCGCAGTGAAGTTCGGCTGCAAAAATGGCTTCTGACCCGCCTTGGATGGCGTTGCTGTGCCTGCTATAATCCGCCCCTCAAGGCTCAAGTTGAACAAGGAACCGGAAGGCGCAGAAACTTAAATGGACTTTTCCCTTTCTGAAGAACATCTCATGGCGCAAAAGATGGTGCGGGATTTTGCGCAAAAAGAGATTTATCCAACCATCAAAGAGTACGACCGCCGTCAGGAGATGAACCCCGACGTGCTGCCGCTCATGGCGAAGCATGGCATCCTGGGCATCAATATCCCCGTACGTTACGGCGGCCAGGGCTTTGATTACCTCACCCTGGCCCTGGCCTGCGAGGAACTGGAACGGGTGGATACGACCCTGCGCGTGATCATGTCCGTCCACGTGGGCCTCAACAGCATGGCGCTTTTGCAATGGGGCAGCGAGGAACAGAAGCAAAAATACCTCGTGCCACAGGCGCGCGGCGAAAGGTACGCGGCCTTCTGCCTGACGGAACCGGGAGCAGGCAGCGACGTGCTTTCGATGCAGGCTACCGCAAGACGCCAGGGGGACGTTTATGTCTTGAACGGTGAGAAAATGTGGATCAGCCTGGCGACCAAGGCGCACCATTTTCTCGTCGTTGCGCGCACGGCCAATGATAAGGAAAGCCACAACCTCACGGCGTTCATCGTCACACATGACATGAAAGGCGTCACGACAGGCGATATTCACGGCAAGCTGGGCGTTCGCGCCGGTTCGACGGGCTGGGTCGCCTTCAGCGATGTCGAGGTGCCCGTTGAAAATCGGCTGGGCGAAGAGGGCGAAGGCTTCTACGTCGCCATGAGCTGCCTGGACAACGGGCGTTACACTGTCGCCGCCGGGGCAGTCGGCCTGATCCGCGCCTGCCTGGAAGATAGCGTCAAATATGCACACAGCCGCACAACCTTCGGCAAGCCCATCGCGGAACATCAGCTCATCAAGCAGAAGATCGCGCTGATGCAGCAATGGTATGACGCGGGCAAGCTCCTGGTCATGCGTTCAGGCTGGATGAAGAACATGGGCCAGCGCAACACACGCGAAACGAGTATGGCAAAGTGGTATGCCACCGATCACAGCGTCCAGGCGGCCCTGGAAGCGATCCAGGTACACGGGGCGTATGGCTTCAGCGACGAATATGACGTGGAGCGCTACCTGCGCAACGCTAAAGGCGGCGTGATCTACGAGGGAACGAGCGAAATTCACCAGTTGATGCAGGCGGATTACGCCCTTGAATTCCGCCACGACAGGCCGCTTCGCCGCGAACTGCCTGCCTATGATGCGGCGTTCTGGCAGGCTGAAGCCGACAAAATGCCAAACCGGTAAAATGTAGCTTAGGAAACCTTGCGAAGCTATAACCATTATTCAGGAGGAATCAATTTGCACGTCGTAGTCATCACCAAAAGTACGCCCGACAAAGAGGCGAAAATCACGGTCAACGCTTCCGGGGTCGTCACCTGGGGCGATGCCCAGATGGTCATTAACCCCTGGGACGAGTATTCTGTCACCGAAGCCATACTGCTCAAAGAGGCGCATGGCGTGAAGACGACGGCCCTGGCAATCGGCCCGGAGGTTCACAATGATGCGCTCAAGCAGGCGTTGGCGATGGGCGTAGACGAGGCCGTCCGTGTGTGGGACGATGGCATGGAGGGCCAGGACAGCCTGGGCTATGCCAATGCCGCTGCCGCCGCAATTCGCAAGCTGGGAGACGTTGACCTGGTGTTGTTTGGCAAAGAATTTATGGACGTTGGCACGGACGCCCACATCTTTCAGACCGCGCGTAAGCTCGGTTGGCCGATGCTGGGTTCATACCTCAAAATCCTGTCCGTGGACTTCGCGGGCAAGACTATCAGCCTGGATCGCCTGCTGGAAGAGGGCAAACAGACGGTCACGAGTAAACTGCCTGCCATCGCAAGTCTGGCGCAGGATATCAACGAACCGAAATACCCATCCTTCATGGGTATTCGCAAGGCATCCAAGGCGACAATCCCGGTCTGGAGCAGCGCTGACCTGGGCATCGGCGAACAGGCGTTGGGCAATAGCGCGTTCGTCAGGACAACGGCGTTCGCCAATCTGCCAGCCTGGGAGGGTTCCGTTCAGATCATTGACGGGACGAGTGACCAGGATAAAGCTGATAAACTTGTAGCCAGGCTCATTGAGGAAAAAATCTTATGACCGGAATCCTGGTATGGATCGATCATTTCCGTGGACAGGCATTGCCTATCTCCTGGGAGGCGCTGGCGGCAGCCCGCAAAATTGCCGACGCGCGCGGTGTCCAGGTGACCGCGCTCGTCCTGGGCAAAGATATTGACGCCGTGATACAGGAAGCCTTCCATCATGGGGCTGACCGCGCGCTGAAGTGCGACGATGCCTCGTTTGCCGAATACCGTTTTGAACCTTACGCTGCAATCCTGGCTAAAGCGGTGACGGAGCAGTTGCCGCAGGTGGTCGTCGGCCCGGCCACGACGCGCGGCAAGGAAATCCTGGCTGGCGCGGCGGTTGAAGCCAACGCTGGACTCCTTTCGGAAGTCGTGGCGCTGGATGTGCTTCCCGATGGCCTGACAGGTACCCGCCCCGTCTATGACGGCAAAGTTAACAGCACAGCGACGATCTCTGGCGGCACGGTGCAGTTCGTCAGCGTGCGCAGCCCCGGTTTTGCCGCACTGGCGCCGGACAGCTCGCGCAGCGGTGAGGTTGTCAGTTTGCCGCCTGTCCTTGCCGAAGATCAGATTCCCACGAAAGTCACGGCCTTTGAGTCCATCCAGGGTAGCGATGTAGACCTCACGGGCGCAAAAGTCATCGTTTCCGGCGGGCGCGGCGTGGGCGGGCCGGATGGCTTCAAACCCCTTAAGGAATTGGCCGATGCCCTGGGTGGCGCTGTGGGCGCCAGCCGTGCAGCGGTGGACGCTGGCTGGATTCCCTACG
>DATGFK010000137.1:0-3125 GCA_035309185.1 Aggregatilineales bacterium | reverse complement strand
AGGGCGAAAACCTCGAAGTGCTGGACGAAGCCGGTAAGCGGCTGGATGCGTTGGGCCAGAGCGCTGACCGTTCATCGGGCGCGCTGTCTCGCTTCCTGGGCGGCTACGGATCGTCGGGCGGGCGTTCGGGTGCGGCAGACGATCCTGTCACCGCTTCCACAGCCCTGACTCTTCAGCGCGCCGGGGAAATTCAACTTGAGACGGCGCAGTCGCACGCGCTGATCATTCATGCCGCCTCCGCCAGCTATGCCGACAAAGTGCAGAAAGCAGGCGATGCCCTTTTGGGCGCTGCTGACTCCGCCGCGAAGGTCTTCAACACGCTCTCGGCAGCCTTCGGCACGAACCCCACCACCCGGATCGGCACGGAAGTAGGGCAGGGCTTCGAGCAGGACATCGCCGCGCAGCGCCAGAAGGTCGTGCGGCAGTATGGCGCGAACAGCCAACAGGTGTCCGCCTTCGACGCGAATGCGGGCCAGGCGCTGGACAGCTACAAGATCGCTACCGGGCAAGCCACGCAGGCAAGCCTCGAATTTGATGCCATGCTCAAGCTCGTCCACCAGGAGGCCGCCAGCGGAAAGATCTCCTTCGATGCGGAGGCGGTGGCCCTGGCCGCGATGGCGCAGGCAGCGGAACACGGCAAGACGAGCCTGTCTGACCTGACGAAGCTGCAATATGACGTCAAAGCGCTAACCGATTCGACTGGCTTCAACAGCCAATACAACACCAATGTCCATCTGCATCAGGCGCGATCCGGCGGCCAGGATTCCAGTCCGTTTTATGAGACTGGCAAGAGCGCAGACAGCGCAACGGCAAAGATCACCGACGTGACCAAAGCGGCGGACACGGCCAATTCGCACCTTGCCGCCATCGGCCCGGCGGGGCTGCAAGCGGGCAACCAGGCAGGCGCGGGCATGGATACCATCGCGGCGAAGGCCCAGGCCGCCAATGCTGTAGCCTCGGTGCTGCTCGGCACCCTCCAGGAGATTCGCGCGCTGGCGGGGAGCTAAGGGGAGGCTCCCCCATCGTGATCCCTCACCCCCGGCCCCTCTCCCGTAGGCGGGCGAGGGGAGATCGCCCGGACAAACGCGCCTGTATTCCCCTTCGCCCATTCTTATCCCACAGGGATGCCAGTGGCATGGGAGAAGGGGTAGGCGATGAGGGATCACGGTGAGGTCAATCCGCTGCGTCTGCTTCGATTTATCCAGATAGGGGACTATACAGGGACTGTTGCATGACCAAAGCCGCGTACCTTGAGATCATGGATGGCTACGGGTACTGGAACGACTTCACTGCCGACCTTCTCGGCGCGGACGTGAAAGTCGGCTTCGACGACTCGAACCTGTGGCAGTCCAACAAGCGGATGCCGCCGCCTGGACGCATGACACTCAGACTGAATAACAGCGCCAGGAAGTACACCCCGCCGCAGGACACGCCCAAATTCGCCGACACGATGGTGCCCTGGCGGCGCTGCCGGTTGCGGATGGGAACGCCATCGCTGGGCAACTGCCTGCGCATGACCAGCAGTGGCATTGGCGCGCCTGGAACGAGCCTGAACGCCAACACCGGCAATGCGGGAACCGCAAACATCTCCGTGAACGGTGGAAACGTCATCGAACGCGCCCAGGCTTTTGTCACGACAGGCGGCGTTCTGAGCGCTATTTCCTTCGCCACGCCCAATGCAGGGATTTCGATCACCTGGAGCGTGTACGCGGACAACGGCGGCCAGCCCGGAAACAGCCTCGCGGGCGGGATCGTGACTTCGATCAGCGGTACGAATACGATCATCATCGGCGGCGCGCTGTTCGTGCCCAGTGGCACCGTGTTGTGGGTGAGCGTGAAAGCGCCCAACACGGCCACCACCAACATCTATACGTCGAATGGAATCAAAACGTACGCCGCCGGGCCGATCTACAGCAACACGAACAACGCCGGTTGGGCGCTGCATACCGTGAGCGGCAATTACCAGTTCTCTATCGCGTTGAACCCGCAAGGAACCACCGTCCAGCAGGTCGTGGCCCTGTCCGGCAATGTGGGCGACGTGCTAACCTTCAGCCTGGATCACCGCGCGCAGTGGGACAGCCAGTACAACCTGCTGGGACTCCAGATCGTGACCAGCGCCGAAAGCAGCCCGGTGACGGTGCTGAGCAGCACGAACAAATACAAATCGCGCAGCGTCAGCTTCACGGCAACGGCGAACTTTACCAGTGTTACGGTGCATGTCTGCGCCGCCCACAACACTGCCGCCCTCAATTCCGTTTACCACGAGATTCGCAATGGTTCGCTGACTCGCAACGGCGGGGCGAATCTGCTAACCAACGCGAACTTTTCATCGGGCGCGCTGTCGCCCTGGACCGAAGCCAGCCAGTTGGATATTGCCCTGTTCGGCAAAGAAAAGTATGACACGGATGTCCAGCTTCGCGGCGCAGCGCATCCCGGCGGATCGGCCTCACAGACGACGACGCCCAACCTTACCGTGCTGGGCGGCAACGGCGCGAACAACCAGCAGATTGTCCAGACCTTCCAGGTCACAGACGGTCAACTCAGCCAGATTCAGATCAACTTCGGCCCGAACGTCGGCACGCCGCTGGGCACCGTTACCTGGGAGCTGTGGCTTGCCAACCCCAGCAGCGCGAACACGGTCGCCTATATGGGCTTTCAAAAGCTCGCCAGTGGAACCTTCACGCCCTTTCCAAGCCAGTTGAATATCGTCAACATCGTCAATGGCCCGCTGCTGTATGCCAGCACGGAATATATGCTGGCTCTCTATGCGACAACTCCTCAGAGCGGCGCCAATGCCTGGCAGGTGCAGAACAGCAGCTCGGACGTGTACGCCAGCGGGAAGCTTGGCACCGCGCCCGGTAACGGCAACGTGGGGGCGAGCGCAGGCAATCCCAATGGCCCTAACTGGGCCGATACAGGCTTCGACCTGGCCTTCAACATGACCACGACGGCCACCCTCGTCAAAGACAAACTGGCTCAGAACTTTGTCGTCTTTACGCCACAGTCTGTCAACGCGGTCAACCTGTGGATGGCGAAAGTTGGCGTTCCAGGCGGCACGCTGACGCTCAGAATTGAGACCGACAACAACGGGCAGCCGTCCGGCACGCTCCTCAACGCCAACGCCA
>DATGFK010000136.1:0-13402 GCA_035309185.1 Aggregatilineales bacterium | reverse complement strand
CTGAATCTCGGGATGCGTGGCAAAGATCTCGCCAACGACTTGAAAGGCCCACGGTGCATACATATCATCCGCGTTGATCCAGGCCATGATCTCGCCCGTGCTGTGGCAAAAGCCCTTGTTAATAGCGTCATACTGTCCTTGGTCGGGCTCGCTGCTCCAATACGCGAGTCGATCGGCGTATTTTTGGATGGTGTCAACACTGCCATCCGTTGAACCGCCATCGATGACGATATACTCGCGCGCCGCGTAGTTCTGCTCAAGCACCGAGTTTATCGTATCTTCCAGGTATTGCGCCTGATTATATGATGGGGTGACAATCGAGAGCGAAGGGCTCGCCAGGTGAGACATTCGGCGTCACTTCGCGCGTCGTGCGTGAAATTGGCTCATTAGCCTGTCGTACCAGGTTAAGTAGCGATCCACTTGCAGTTCGAGGTCAAATCGCCGCCGGCCCGCTTCGGCCGCCCGCCCACTAAATTCCTGGCGCAGATCCGGCTTGTTCAATAAAGCCGTGGCGCGTTCGGCCATAGCCCGCCCATCTCCCGCCGGAGTCAGAAAGCCAGTTTGTCCGTCATCAATCTGCTCAGGGATGCCGCCGACCGCAGTCGCCACCACCGCGGTGCCGCAGGCGAGGGCCTCCAATACTGTAGTCGGAAAAGTATCGACTTTAGCCGCATGCAGATAGACGTCCGCTGCCTGATAGTAGGCGGCAACAATGGCTGCATCATTTTCAAACCCAATGTGGCGGATGTCGACTGATCCAATTTGTTCGGCGGGGCCGGCTTCGCCCAGAACCAAGACAGTAAACGGGGTCTCAACGATCTGCTGCGCCAATGTCTGAATCGCCGTTACAAGCGTGGCATAATCCTTCCACTCGTTGCGGCGGATCGTGTGTCCAGCAATCAGCGCAACCCGCCCGTCGGGTGGCAGACCAATGGCCCGTCTCGCCTTGACCTGGTCGCCGGGACGAAAAACGGTTAGGTCGACACCATTGGGGATGACGCAAGCCTCCTCCACCGATTGAGCCAACATGGAGCGCATCGCCCGCTCGAGCAGCCAGCGCGATGGCGCAGCAACCCACATACGGCTGCTCGCATAAATGTCGCGCTTTTGCCGCCAGTTCTCGGCCGTGGCGTCCCGACGAACTGCCGGATAAATGTTGAGGTCTGGGCATGATCCGCAGCCGGTGACCCAGCGCATGCACTCGAAAGAATGCGCACAATGCCCGCTCAGCAGCCACCCATCGTGCAGGGTCAACGTCATGGGTATTGCTGCGCTTAGAAACGGCAGAGCGCGCAAGTTGAAATATCCACCGTGAAGATTGTGGCAATGGATGACATCCGGATGCACCGGATCGAAGTCGGGCAAGCAGCGAGCTGCGGGAAAGTGGAAATTCTCGCGGCCGGCCAAAGCGTCGCTCAGTGCTGCCGGTTCAGCCATTCCCTCAGCTAAACGTCGCAAACTCCGCATTCCGCGCAGGCGGCCTTGGTGCTGTTGCGCCTGCCAGGACAGTTGCCACCAAAAACGAGCCCAGCCGCGGCTGGCGAGATGGTTTGGCATAACAAACACGTCGGAGTCTGAGCTGTGCTTGCTTCCGACAGCCAACCAGGACTTGTGGCCGCGCCGGCGATAGGACTGAAACAGGCTCCAGGAAACCTTCTCAGCCCCGCCGGCGATGTCAGCCGAGTTCACCTGCAAAATCTTTAACCTGTTCTCAGACATTAATCGTTGCAACAGCCGTAGAATCTATTCTTGCCCAAAGCTGAGCTCGCGGAGACCACAATTGAGACCCAGCCAGCCGGCGCGCCAAGCTCGAACGCCTCCCCGGTAACCTAGTGGCGATCTCCAATACTGCTTCCAGGTCCATATCCCAAGCGAGTGCGCCCCCCAGCAAACCGACCACCAGCGATAGCCTAGCAGGCGAGTGAATGCCGCCTGCGGGAAGGCTTGGGTGTGCCTATTTTGGCCCTCCAATTTGCTAAGCCAGACCGACATCCGCAGTACAAATTGCTCTTGGGGCACGAATTGCCCCGCGCACAGCGCCTCGTGCAGGTCGAGCTCACCGGCTGATGGTGTAATACCAAGCTGGGAAAACAGGTTCAACTGGATCATCCGTGTTTCGAGCTTGAGGCGCCTAGGCGCGGACTCCTGGCTGCATACTTGGCCTGAATGCAGGCGATGCATCAGAAACACAGTGGGCAGATTCGCGAATGCTGTGCAATTAGCAAGACGCACCCAAAGATCGTAGTCCTCAGTAATGGTGTACTCTGTCCTGTAACCTCCCGCAGACCGGACCACCTGTGTTCGCATCATAACGGCCGGGTGCGCGAACGGAGGCCCTAAAATGAGTTGACTGCGTACCTCGTCGTCGCGCACAGGATAGCGCCAAATACCACCTCCATTGTCACCGATCGTATCGACCCAGGTGCCACTGACTCCAATGTTCGGGTGCGCGGCAAGGAACTTTACTTGCCGCGCCAATCGTCCCGGCTTGCTAATGTCGTCGGCATCCATCCTGGCTATTAATTGGCCGGTTGCATCTGCCAAACCTCGATTGAGGCTGGCTGCCACTCCCTGGTTCGATTGATTCAATACCCGTACTCGTGCGTCTCGCCGCGCATAGTCTGCCAGCATCGGGGTCGTTTCATCGGTAGAACCGTCATCAACAACGACAAACTCGAAATCGCGAAACGTCTGACCCAAGATGCTATCAATACACTCCGTCAGGTATTTGGCGCCGTTGTAGACCGCCATAAGCACTGTGACCTGTGGCATAGGAGCTATCGCCCAACAATTAACGAGCCAGTTTCAGACCCTAGGGCCTCAGCCCTGACAGCGTTCAAATTGAAGATCCACCTCCTGATGGCATGCAGATGAAACAAAGCCCGAGTAGTGATCGACCTTGATACGGTATCCGTCATCGAACAATCGCGCCAAAGCGTCAACTGAGTAACGTCCACTCTGCTCGACCCGGTTATCATACTCTGACTGCACCTTATTGAGCGGGTTGCAAAACGCCACCGAGGTGTCGAAGCAAAGCAAGTCTGGCCGAGACAGCTTAAAATTGACGGCGCTAAACGCCATGGCTTTTTCAAGCTGGTTGGGGTTTTGAAACGGAAGGCGATACAGCAGAGGCAACAGATCAGCTCGACGATAGACCGAACTGGAGACTTCCAGTGGATAAGCAAAATCCGCATCTGCTGTTCCCCAGACATAACTTAATCGCTGGGGCGTAATTTGCTCGAAGGCGGGAAGCTCCTGAGCCCGCGCCAGGGGGTAGCAGCACGTTGTGTTGCGGCCCAGGCGTAGTGAATATCCCAGCGCTGCGGGTCGCGCGCTGAGCGTATCAACCACTTCAAGCAAGGCAAATTCGCTGACGAAAACGCAATCATCGACCAGAAACAAAACGTGACCTGGCACTTGCTGGCGCAACCACCGAAAAAGAAAATTCCGGCGTTGTCGGCGAAAGATTGACAGGCAGCGCACACTCAGGCGGGCAAGGGCCGAATGGTCATGACGAGTTAACGCCGACAGCACATCGTTCCGAAATTGCTGCTGTTCGACAAAACACATATTGTTGATCGTTGCCCACTGCTCCCGAAGCTGCAAATACTGACGCGCACGGCTGGGACTTGAGGCTCGGTAAATGATGGTCAGGTCCGTGTGCTGTGCATCACGGCAATGGATGAAAAAGGAACGCAGCGTGGCGTCGAGCTGCATCGCCCGATCGCGACTAAACACAATGATTGTCGGCTTCACTTGACGCTCTTAATGCCAATAGCGCATCACAATTGGCACTTATCCGCCCAGCAGCCGCAAATAGAGTTGCTCATATTGACTGGCGATATTTTCCCAGGTAAACCGGTTCTTCCAGGCTGCATAGCCATTCTCGCCGAGTTGCTTTCGGTGCCGGGGGTCGTGCATTAAGTCTTCGATTTCTCGCGCGAAGACCTGCGGGTCAGCATCGACCATGCCCTGCCCGATTTCCACCGTTGGCACAACAATTCCTCCGCCCCCGGCGGCCGCTATCTCAGCCGCGTTGCCGCAAGCTACGGTCACGAAAGGTGTATGCGACGCCATTGCTTCGAATAGCACCAGCGGCGAATACTCGATGTTAGAGCCAAATACGAAAAGATCAGCCGCTTGGAAGGCTGCTACCACATCGTGTCGGGGTGGGTCCAGCAGCACAATCCGCTTCTGGCCGAGTCCAGCTAGATTCATCCAGGCGGCGCGCCATCGGCAGCGCCTGGCGCATCCGCCCTTCGAGCTCTCATTACCGATCACCAATAACACACTTGGCCCGATCTGCGCCTGCCGAAAGGCTTGCATGACCAATCGGTGTCCCTTAATGCCAGTATGCGAACCAACGGTCAGTAACAATGGAACGCCCGTCGGGATACCATGGCGTGACCGAAATACCTCTTCTGGCTTGTCAAATTCTTGCTCTGAGGCGCCATTGGGTATCACACTGAAGTGGCTCAGGCCTTGTGTCCGAGCATAGTCGATATCTCGATAATGTTCGGCATGAAACACAAGATGATCGTAACAACGCAAGTCATCGGCTAGCCGGGCAAAATAACCTCGATAGGCTGGTATAAACAAACGCGAAAAACCGCAGGGCGCGATGACCTTGCGACATCGGAGCGATTTGATAATAGGAAAGACCAGATCGGTCGCCCACTGTTGGGCGGCATAGTTCAGCATAACGTCGAAGCGGCTGTCCAGCAGAAACTCCTGGTAAAGCCTCGTCTGACCGCGGATGCCATCAACAGTATTGCCGGTAATGTCGAATTGTTCAATTTTCACGCCGTTAAGGGAGGCGTCAGTTCGGTCGGGATGCGAACTGGTCGCAACGGTAACAGCATGACCGCGTTGCGTCAGCCGCTCTGATATTTGCCGGATGACCTCTTGCGAGCCGCCCACGGACGGGCTATATAACTGTACCGTGTGGAGGATATTCATCCGGGGAGAATCTGAGGCTGCGCCTACAGCTTTTCTAGCCAAACCTGTAATAGTCGTTTTTCGGACTCAGAATCATCGACCAGGCTCAACCGCAACAACTCTTCGGCTGCTTGCCTCCGCTCTTCCAAAGGAATGTACGGTGCACGCTTACGAGCAGTTACTTGTATGTTATAAGTTCCACGCCAGCTCGACCGTCGAAATCTCAGGTCGTGGTACCCAAGTCTTGTCAGTACAAACTCAAATTTGGAGCGGTACCAACCATCGTAATGGACTGCCCAACCAGCCTCCTGCGAGCCAAACAAGTGTCGGAGCACTTTCAATTGTTGTGATTTTGATCCAAACAAGAATGCCCACGCCGACCGATTGAAATCTGGGGTTTCAATGGTTAGGCAACCATTCGCGGCCAGCCATTCATACCATTCCAGCAAGAGCCGTAGAGCCGTTGCCCGATCAAAATGCTCAAAGACGTGGTGCAAACGGATTTCATTCACGCTGCCGTCTTCGTAATTCAGTTGGGTTAGATCAGCGTAACGATCTGCCCGTGTGTTCTGCTGGACGGTGTGCTCCGCGGGCGGGAAATCTATGTTGATATAGCCTGGCAAATAGACTTCGCCACATCCCAGATGTAACCGTAATGGGTGGCCCATTGGCTGTCCTGACTTCTCATCCGCGCTGCGCCACCGTTGCGCAAGTTGACTGCCAACCAGTTGCACCTGTCGGCCTATGCGACGCAGCGCCCAACGCGCAAAGCGGCCTGGGCTCAGGACGCAATACTGTCCCACAATCGCTGCCGTTTCCAGGCGACGCTGCTCACGCCGCGTCGCGGACATCAGCAACTGAAAACACTCGTCAGTCTGGAAGTCCAAACTGGCCTGAACTTGCCGATCCAGCGGTCCGTTTTGGGCGGCAACGTCTCGCACTCGCCGCAACATCATCAGCTTGGCCCGCCAGTGCTCACGCTGGGAGCGCGTGCCGCGCAGGCTAAACTCAGAGTCATTTCGGTAGCGCGCCAGCGGTTGAGGCAAATAGACCAACTGCACCTGGCTGGCCAGCCTCAACCATAAATCATAATCCTCCACCGCAGTTAACTCGGGCGCTTCGCAAAAGCCGCCCAGCTTTTCCAACACGTCCCGCGAAGCCATCACAGTCGACGTAATTACAAAGTTATTAGCCAAAAGCTCAAACAACACTTCACCCGAGGCCCCTTGGTCCGGACCCAAGTAAAGTCGAATTGAATTGGGCTCACTTGTCGTGCAATCATACGCATTGGAGCACACCAGCTCAGTGCTCGGTTGATTTGTTAGGATCTCTACTTGGCGCTCAAGCTTCTCCGGTAACCATAGATCATCCGAATCAAGAAACGCGACGTACTTGCCCCTCGCAAGTCTCAGGCCAGCGTTGCGGGCCACTGCCGGCCGGCCAGAGTGCAGAATTCTCTTATAACGGATATTGTCCTCAAATGAGTTAGCCAACGAGGGCGTATAGTCAACTGACCCGTCGTCGATAACGATGATCTCAAAATCGCGATATGTTTGGTGCTGCACCGATTCAACTGCAGTCAGCAACAGTTCCGCCCGATTGTAGGTCGGAATAATGACGGATATAGTCGGCATGCTTCATTGGCTATCGGCTGACGAGCGCCTCAGTCTGGGTGTTTGGGTTCGCTAGCGCCGATCTCTCTTACATCCTTTGGCTGTGCTGCTCGCGCACGCGCTGAACGGCCGCTGCTCGAAACGTGACCAGGCGTTCGGGTTGTACAGCGTCTTCGCCGCGCGCTCGAAATAAAAAGCAACCTGGATCTTGGACATTCCGCTCCGCGAGCCAGCGATCACAGACCTCGAATGTAGCCGGCCAATCACCAAAAGGCGAAGTCGGCGCAGGCTCTGCCAGGGTCTTGGGTGCATCTGGACGCTTGAACATGCGGCCTAGGCGGCGTTTGATGCCGTGTGAGATTGCCCTCGGGCTTTTGGCCCACCAAGACTGCTTCGCACCTCCTGGCAAGCTTGAACTATAGAAAAGCTCTAGCCAGTCGCTTTCAACATGGACGCGCTGCGCTTGCGTATTAGAATTGCCTTGCGGGTTCGTAACACGCACCCATGTGTCAGCGGTATACCATGCCAGGTTGGCTAAGCCAGCTGTGATGCGCAACGAAAACTCCATGTCCACTCGAGCGAAGGCGGTATTCAGAAGTCCGACCAATGGGATTGAGTCCCGGCGGATCATAAGGCCGAGACCGCAGAATGCAAATGGTCGAGCCTGCTGCTGCCAGAGCTCATACCAACTCTCGTAAATCTCTCCATAGCGCTCAAACAGATCGGACTTTGACCAATTGGCGGCTGCTCCACTGGTCGCCAAAACATCTATCTTCGTGTGCTCCTGCATAAATCCCCTACAGGCCTGAATGCCCGGATAGAAGAACGCATCGTCATCGGTGATGAACTTCACCAGATCGCCCCGTGCCATCAATAGGGCTTTGTTATACCCATGTGCTTCGCCGCGGTCTGGCTCCGAGACGAATTGATCTACTTGCCCCGCCCGATGTAGTTCTGAGAGATATTCCACCGTACCATCATTGCTAGCACCATCGATGACGACAATTTCCTCGTCCGACTGTCGATTGTACAACAGCCGGGTCATGACCTCTTTCAAAAAAGTCAACTTGTTGCGCGTCGTCAAGACATAAGACAATTTGTATTGGGGGGGCATGACTAGTTTTCGAAACCTGACAGTATGCTTGTGTCGCGGCATCCTATCCATCTGACAAGATAGGCTGGCCAGCAAGGCGAGCCCAACACATGGTGCTCCTGCCCATCACGTGTATCCCATCTCCCTAGCGGCTGCCAGCATTTTTTGTCGCGCCCTGATTTTAAGTGGCTTGGCCGGGATTCCGGCATAAATCGTCCACGGCTCTGTGGATTGGCGGACGAATGAACACGCGCCCACCACACTACCCTCACCCAGTGTTACGCCTGGCATAACCACGACATTAGTCCCGACACTGGCGAAATTCTCGAACGTGACTGGAGCGATGATGACGTTATCCCTGTACTGATCTGGTATCGTGGGCCCGACAAAACCTGCGCCCAGGTGTTCATCCGTTCCACATACAATGCGGCTGCCGGCCGCAATCGTCGTGAAATTTCCCATGCTCAGCAACCCTCGGGCGCCGCCGATTACTGTCACGTAGGGTGCAATATGGATGTAGTCGCCTAGTGCCGCAGCTACGGTGCAGTAAAAGCCGCTATCAATGGCTACATGGCTCCCGATACTCACCAGGTGGGGCCGCCGAATTTCCACATTGGCGCTAATGAACACATCGGTGCCGACCGACTTGAGAAGTTGCAAATCAAATTGGGGGGTCATTTGTCCTCCGCGCCTGGCCGGCCAACAGTGATCTTACCAACCGGAGCGTATGGTCGCCACAATCCGACCCATATCTTCCACTGTAAGAGCTTCATGCACAGGAATTGACACCTGCCTCGCCTCGAACTCAGCTTGACCGGGCATATCGTGGCGGAGACCGCCAAACACGGCATTGCGATCGATGCGCAGGTGAACCACCGAGGCGGGAATCCCCTGAGCGCTGAGTTTTCGAATAAAGTCCTCGCGCCGCTCAACGAGCATTGTAAACAGCCAGTAGGCGTGGGACCGATCACCGTCTGCTCGCAGTAGCTGTACACCGCTCACATCGGCCAGTTCCGCGCGATAGCATGCCCCGTTGTGCTGGCGACGTGCTAACCGAAGCGCAAAGTCTTCGAGATTCCCCAACCCAATCGCCGCCGCCACATCGTTGAGATGATACTTGAACCCAGGCTGGGCAATATCATAAATCCGTTCCCCCAGCACAGACGGCTGGCTCTTGGCCCGGTCGATGCCAAACCAGCGCAGCGCCCGGGCGCGTTCGCAGTCGGATTCTTGCTGACAACAGAGCGCCCCGCCATCCCCCGTGGTCAGGTGCTTGATGGCCTGGAAAGAAAACGCGGTAAACCGCGAATTCGCGCCTATTGGATGCCCGTGGTACGTCGCCCCCAGAGCGTGAGCGGCATCCTCAATGACGGCCAGGCCGTGCCTGGCGGCGATGGCATTTATCGGATCCAGGTCACAGGGGTAGCCTCCCCAATGCACGGGCATGACGGCGCGGGTCCGCGTCGTAATCTTCGCGACAAGTGAATCCGGCGCCAGGTTGCCGGTCAACGGATCAATATCCGCAAACACAGGTGTGGCGCCCTGCATCAGGATTGCCAGACCTGTGGCGACAAACGTTTGCGCCGGCAGAATCACCTCATCATCAACGCCGATGCCGGCCACCACGAGCGCCAGGTGCAGGGCCGCAGTGCCGCTGTTGACAGCGACCGGATTGACCAGGCCAAGTTGCTGAGACAGCGCTTGTTCGAAGGCTTTGACTTTGCGGCCCTCGCTCAACCAGCCCGATTGCAGTACCTCGTTTGCTAGGGCAATAGCGCGGCTTGAAACCGACGTATGGAAGAATTCGATTGGAGCATCCACTGGGTCACTGGCCGCAGGCTGGCGAATCACAGAACGCCCTGATAATAAGCAACGGTATCGCGTATGCCTTGCTCCATGGGCGTGAATTCAAAATCAGGGAAGCGTTGCCGAAACAAACGGTCGTCCATGACTTTCTTGGGAGCACCGTCTTGAAAGCGCGGGTTATAGTTTATCTTGCCCGCATATCCCAGCGCTTGCCTAATAAGCTCCACCAATTCTGACACACGATAGCCCTGATTTTGGGCCAGGTTGACGGGTTCGAGCGTAACGCTGCCCCCCTGAATCGTACGCCGAATTAGAGCCGCAAAATCGCGGATATATAGCCATTCGCGTACGGGCCGGCCGGTGCCCCATACTTCGACTTCGGGCTCGTTGTACTTTACGGCCCGCGCGAACTTGATGATCAGCGCATTCAACGCGTGGGTTTTATTTGGATTCGTACTGTCATAGGGACCATACATGTTCGGCGTAATCAGATTGACCGACCGGACCCCATACTGACTGTGATAGCAGCGTGACAGCACAATCATCAGACGACGGGTCGTACCGTATGACAAGACTGATGGATGCACCGCTCCATCCCAAAAGCTGCGCTCTTCGTACAGGTCCATGGTGCCAGGGTAGGCACAGTTGGCAATCGGGTTAATCACCACGACTTCGCGAAGCTGTTGGGCGACCTTGTAAGTATTCAGGATGATACGCGCGTTAACGTCGGCCACGTCGGCGGCAAAGTCTGAGACGAAATTAATGCTGCCGACAAGCGCAGCGCAATTGACGATATAGGCTGGTCGGAACGCGTCCAGTTTCGTCCACGTGGTCGGCAGGTCGAGCAAGTCGCAGCCGTTCGTTCGGCTGAACACCGCTACCGGCATACCGGCCGCCTCTAGTTCGTTCCGCACGTTGCGCCCGGCAAAACCCGTGCCGCCCAGGATAGCCACGCGAGGCCCGTTGTCCATACCCAATTGCCACAACCTTTCTAGTCCAGGCTGTCCCGCCCGGCGCTGATTGGCCGACTCACCTGCTGCCGTTTTTGCCGCTAGCGCCGAACCAGCGGCAGGAAAAGCTGCGGCAAGGTCTCACCATAGTCGAGACGCTTGAAATCCTGCCCGGTCAGGTTGCTTCCGGACACCACTATCGCGCGTGATTGCGGCACGAAGATATAGCCGGCCAAAATCGGCGTGAGCGTATATCCCCCAGCGGTAACATTCAGAATGGTGTACCGACCATCTGAGCCAGTCGCCGCGATAGAAGATACGCCCGCCTGGCCATTGGCCAAGACGACCACACCAGCTACTGGGTTGCCATGTTTGTCGAGCACCTGTCCCTGCACCGAATACGTCTGCCCGGTCACTGGCGTTCCAACAAACGTTTGCCCCAAGGCGTTCGGCGGCACATTGATAGTCCATACCGCTGGCGAAAACTTGTAACCACTTAGGAAAGGCTGGATGGTGTACTGTCCGTTGACAAGACCGCCGAACGCGAACGTGCCGCTCTGATTGGTCGTCGTAATGACGCTGCCGTTCAGCACCATGGTCACACCCGGCATTGGGTTAGGCGTCTGCGGTGAATCGCCGAGGCCAACTACCCGCCCTTGAGCGCCATGCAGCGTGGCCTGGCAGAACGCCGGCTGACTGGTCAGCCATGGGTTGAAAAGCACGTGACCACTCACCGGCACGCCTTGCCCACCGGGGTTGCCGGCATTACTTGGACCGCTGCCGCTGCCCCACCAGTTCTGAGTGGCCGTAATCACATCCGTAGCAACTTCATTATTTATGCCGCTGGTGGCAGTCGGATTGAAACAGTTGCTTTGGGCCGTTGCCTGCACTGTGCCACTACCAGCGGTAGGCAAGATCCGGTCGACGTGGACGGTGTTGTTGAAGAACAAGTTGTCGTGGATGAGCGGGCCCAGATAATGGCCCTGCGGGTCGTGTGGATCGAGAATGTTGCCGCTGCTGTGCGTGTACAGCAGCAATCCTGTCGCGTTCAGGTAAAAGGTGTCGTGCGCCACCACCGGGAAGATGTTCGTACTTCCGATGTCGTATACCGATAAGGCGTAGGTGCCATATTTGAAGAAGGCATAGGCGAGTTGATAGTTGAGCTGCACGCCGCTGCTCTCCAGGTACACGCCGTTCCAATCACCAGGCGCCGGGTGGGTGGCATTGCCATCGGCATTCGTGTCGCCGCCAACGCTATCGTCCAAGTAAGAAGTGAAAACAACCGGCGATCCCTCGATTCCCTGCACGTCGAGCTCACCGGGAGCCTCAATATAGCTGCCATGGTCGAGCTTGACGACGGCGTTCGGACGCAAATTTACCGTCGCCCCGTGCGACTGGTAGGTGTCGTAATTGACCTTCCAGTTCGGGATCACGCAGTGCGTCCCATCCAGCAAACACAAGGTCGGATCCTGCGTAATGGCATAAGGCATTGTCTGGCCATGACTGCCAGTCACTGCCGCCAGCGTGAATGTGCTATTTAGCGGCCGGCTATCATTGAATATGCCGCCCAATCGAATCGCGTCATGAATGCTGTTGACGAACACATTACCCACGTAGCTTGGAAAGCCGGTACCGCCCAGGAACAGCGGAAAATAACTGCCCTGGAAAGTGTTGTTCAGAAGTTGCGGCAGCACCGCCCCAGTGGCTGGCGGGATGGTGATCGTAGTATTGGGAGCCGTGATTGACGCTCCCCGGGGAGAGTTGGGCGCAGCCATGGCTGCGGCGCCCTTTGCCAGGGCGGCCGGCTTGCTGGGCAGAGAGGGCCCGAAGGTTTCAATGATCGGCCAATCGCGGGTGAGCGTCGTGACGCCGTAGGTGTTATTGACAAAAGTCGAGCTACTGACGACTGTCAGCAAGTTACCGTCGCTCCAGGTCTCCAGCGTTACGCCGGAGAAGTTCTGAGTAAATGACGACGTGTTAACGCTCGGACAGGCGTTCAAGTCGGGCCCCAAATTAGCAAAAAAGTAGAGCCCATGCCCGTTATGGCTAAAGGTCGAGTGTGAAAACGTGGGGCAATTGTTCGTGTTATCCGACGTCTGCTCGTCAACCACGATGCCAAACGTTGAATACCGGACATCAATGTAACTGGTCGAAGGCCAACCGATATGCTCGATCTGAACTGCTCGCCAATCATCCATCGCCGGCATTGAGGCACTGCCATCATGGTTGGTATCTCCGGCCACGCTATCATCCAACCACGAGGTCAGAACGGTATCATGTCCAGGCGAACCACTGAAGGTAAAGAGACCATTGTCCCAAATTTGAGTGCCGGGCTTGAATTTGAGCACCGTGCCTGGCGGGAAAGTGACATTCGTGAAATCGTTCCATAGCCATACATCGTGGTCCACGACGTAAGGCAGGGGCTGGCCGCCATCGCCGACGACAATCGGCCATGTGCCGCCAGTATTCGCATGATAACCGCCCAGGCCAATCGCCGGATGAATGTTGCTACTAAACGTGTTGCCGCTGTACGTCGGCCAGCCCGACCCATAGAGCGCCACCGGATAGATGGTGTGACCAGTAAACGTATTGTTGACTACATTGGGCCGCGAAGCGCCGGAGCCAATATAGTTGACCTGACCCTTATTGTCATACGTGACGCGGAGCTCAGTCAGCAATCCGTAGGCATTGCCCTGGAAAGAATTGCCCGTCACTTGCGAATCGATACCTGCCGTCGCGCTGATATAGAAGTCCACACCCACATTGCTGGTCGCAAAAGTGTTGCTGGCGATGTCGGCGTCGTAGTTGGCAAACTCATCCAGCACCGCCAGGCCGCCACCGGTCAAACTATGAAAACTGTTGGACTTGACTGTCCCGCTCACAGGCGAGTTCCACGAGTGGACATACACGCCCCATGTGCCCGATTGGAACGCGTTGTTGCTGATGATTGGCGCCAGCGGTCCGTTAGCGCTCTCCATCCAAATCCCATACAGGCCGCCGAT
>DATGFK010000135.1:0-3017 GCA_035309185.1 Aggregatilineales bacterium | reverse complement strand
CTGAAAGGTTGGATTAAGGTGTTGTTTGCCTAGCAACTCTTCCGCTGCCTGATGTGCGAGTTCTTTGGTCTTAAAAGGGCCGACGATCTCAAAATTCGCGCTGTGGTTGCTGCTGAACTGCTGCCAGATTGAGACGTGCATGACGTAACCCACCTCACTCAGCGAACCTGAATTCAATGTCTGTGCAAACGTTAGCTTCAAGATAGGCTAATAGCGCGGAGAGTCCCAATTCCTGGTTGTGGAACGTGTAGCCCGCAAAGGTGAACTTAAGATTATCTCGGGTGAATTTTACAGATGGGTAATGAAGAGCTAGTCTCTGTAGAGGCAGAAGTTGCGCTCGCGGCTGACGCAATTTGATGCAGGATTCGTATTCACGCTGCCAGTTCCTTTGAAGTATCTCCACGTATTCTCGGCGTAGTAATCTGCTGTGATCAACTACCTTGCGGTAGTTAGCCTCGTCATTATGCCACGGCGGCAAGTTCTCTGGCGAAGTTAAATCACCCGTAATATATGTACGAAAGGCCAGTTCAATCTTATCGGCTGCCGAACTATTGGGCGCCGTAAATCGGATAGTTGGATATAAATGAAATGCAATATCATTTGGAATATCCGTATTGAGGTCATAGCCTACAGTTTGTCCCCCAAGACGTTCTAGTAGACCCTGGAATGGTTGCCTTGTCATCCATGTTTGATCTGGATTGCTCACCACAACTAGGGTCCCTACAATCCGAACGGCTTTTTCAATTTCCATCCAATCAATGGTCTGCGGCCATTCGACATCATATTGTTGCGCAAAAGCAATTTCAGGTGGCAAAAGCCCGTTTTGAGAAGATTTCTGTGTCGTTTCGATTTCTTCCGGGTTTTCACGAAGCCACTTGTAAATCTCTGACACTATGCGGCGAAGTTCGTCATAGGCATTCCTGGCTGCTTCCACACTTTGGAAATTACCAACTACGTAGTATGCGCCGCTATGGTTGCTGCTGAACTGCTGCCAGATCGAGATACGCACTGGCCGCTCCTTTCTGCGATAGCCCCCGGTTCGGCAGACGGGCGCAGCCGCCAATGGTCGCCGCCAGCCGCGATTTGCGCAGGCGCTCCCAAATTTGCCGCAGGTCGGCAATGGTATCGAACGGCAGGCCGGTGTTTGTCTGCTGGAAGGAACAGACTTTAACGTGTTTGTCGCTGGTGATGGACAGGAAATCGTCGCCCGCGCCGCAGTCATCGCGGCTGAACAGGCGCGGCACGTCGCCCAGGCTGTCGCCCCAGCATACGTCCAGCTTGATCTGCACCGCCGCGCCGAATCGGGCGTGCATGGCTTTTACAAAATTCGAGAAGCGCCGCATCTCCTCCGCGCCCAGGTGCATTCGGGGATCGGCGCCCTTGTAGCTGAGCAGCAGAAAATCGCGCACGCCCAGCGCCAGGAGCTTCATGAACTTCGCCTCGATGCCGTCCAGGTCGGCAGGCGTGATCAGCCAGTTGACGCCGTATCGAGCGCCGCAGCGTGTGAGCAGCACCACCGTCTCCGGCCAGTGATTGTCTTCATTGCCTTCGTACAGCGACACACGAATCTGCCCGTAGTGTCCAGCAATGGCTCGCAGGAAATCCTCGGTTAGCAATGTCCCGTTGGTGGTGAAGTTGATGCCCAGGCCGGTTGTCTCGTGCAGTGCGCAGATGAACTCCTGCCAGCGCGGGAAGACCATCGGCTCGCCGCCGCCAAAGGCTACTTCCAGCACGCCCCACGCATCGGCCTCCTGGCAGAATTGCAGAAGATTCTCGTAGCGCCACAGGCTGCGCGACTCCAGGTCACGGTAGCAGAAGGGACAGGTCATGTTGCAGGCATTCGTCACGGCGACGAGCAGGCTGCGTGGCGCGATCCGCTGGAAATGCGCTGTCTCCTCGCCTTCCAGCAGGACGTTCAAGCCCGTATTGCGCTCAAACAGCAGCAGCTTGCCGTCCATCGGGTGTGCCCGCCAGGGCAGATCGCGCAGGGGCGGGGGAAGGTAGGGAGTGAAAGAATCAAGTGTCGTATCCATACGTGACTCGATTTGGGTTCCAATTTCCACCCTCCAATTTTACGCCTGTTTGTGCTATAATGCCTGTGTAACCCGAATGTTTAACCACGCAACGCGCATATCGCGCCCTTCGGATGCATCTTGACCCGTATAATCTGGCGTGAGTGGATTATCACGGTTATCCCCTAAACGAAAGATAAAACTTCACATGCAATTTGACGATCTTCAGCTCATCGAGCCGCTGCTGCGTGCCGTGCGCGCCGAAGGCTACACCGAACCCAGTCCCATCCAGGCACAGGCCATCCCCACCGTACTGGCAGGGCGCGATGTGCTGGGCTGCGCGCAGACCGGAACTGGCAAAACTGCCGCTTTTGCGCTGCCCATCTTACAGTATTTGTTCAATCACAAACTCCAGGGTTCGCCGCGCCTACGGGTGCTGGTGCTGTCACCCACCCGCGAACTGGCCGCCCAGATCGGCGATAGCTTCGATACCTACGGGCGCTACACGTCCGTGCGCCAGGTCACGATCTTCGGCGGAGTCAGCCAGGTGCCACAGGTCGAACGCCTGCGGCGCGGCGCGGAAGTGCTGGTGGCGACTCCGGGCCGTCTACTCGACCTGATGAACCAGGGCCATGTCAAACTGGATCGGCTTGAAATCCTGGTGTTGGACGAAGCCGACCGGATGCTCGACATGGGCTTTATCCACGACGTGCGAAAAATCATCTCTAAAGTGCCCACGCAGCGCCAAACCCTGCTGTTCTCCGCGACCATGCCTGACGCCATCCGAGAGCTGGCCGACAGCATCCTTCGTAATCCCGTGCAGGTTGCCGTCACGCCGGTGGCTTCCACCGTCGAAACGATTCGCCAGTCAGTCTTTTTCGTTGAGAAAGGCGACAAACCCGCGCTGCTCGAACATCTGCTGCGCGACAGCGCCATTCGGCGCGTCCTGGTTTTCACCCGCACCAAGCATGGCGCGAATAAGGTGGTCAGGCAGTTGGCGCGCTC
>DATGFK010000134.1:0-3500 GCA_035309185.1 Aggregatilineales bacterium | reverse complement strand
GAACGCCGCCAGCAGCCCGGCCAGGTCAGTTGCCTCATAGCTGTGCTCCTCGCATAACTGCTTGAGCAGTTTTGCGGTGGCATCATCTGCATACAGACTGACGTTGCCTTCTGTCAGAACTGGAGATTCTTCCGGCAGTTTGCCGTCCTTCTCGAAGACGGCAAGCAGGCGGTTCGTATTGTTTTTGCTCTCTGTGACGTTTGGCTCATCGAAGGGATCAATTTTGAGGATCATCCCGGCGAAGGCGGTTGCAAATTCCCAGCGGAAGAACTCGGCACCTACGTCGAATTTGTCGCGCAGTTCAAACGTGACCAGCGGATGGCCTGCCTCCTGGAGCATCCTGACCTGGTCGTCAGGATTACCATGCGACTCGTCCAGGCGGAGATAAATAAACAGCCGGTCATCCAGGTAATCATGCGGCATTCCGATTGTAGCGCCAGTAACCGGGACAATACCCTTGCCCTCTTTGCCTGTGCTTTCCGCGATGAGCTGCTCGGCCCAGTCGCCAAAACTGGCGAATTCCGGGCTGGTGATGAACGTCACCTTGTCGCGCCCCTGCGTCGCCAGCAGGCCCATAATCGCGCCCAGCCAGACGCCGGGATGGTTGTTGCCGGTCACATTCTGGCCGCAGGCCAGTTGCATCTCCGTGCCAGTATCTTGAATGCGCTCGAATTGCAGCCCGATCAGTGCCGCCGGAACCAGCCCGAAATAGCTCAAGGCGGAATAGCGCCCGCCAATGTCTGCCGGGTTCAAGAATGTATGCCGGAACTTTAGTTCCTGCGCCCAGCCTTCCAGTTTCGAGCCTGGATCGGTGATGGCGATGAAATGGTCGCCCGGATTGTTAGCATATTTGGCGTAAAAGTAACGCTGCATAGACAGTGTTTCCAACGTCGTTCCAGACTTCGAAGCGACGATGAACACCGTTTTATCCAGATCAATGGCTTTTTCTGCGGCGAGGATTGATTCTGGATCGGTACTATCCAGGACGATAAGCGCGGGATAGCCCGCCTGCTGCCCAAACGTCCTCCACAGCACTTCGGGGGCCAGACTGCTGCCGCCCATACCGAGCAGCACCACGTGCTTCCAGCCAAGCTGCTTGGATTCATCGCGCAGGGCTTGCAGCCGTTTGCGATCAATATGACCATCGTTGGAGACGGTCAGCCAGCCCAGGCGGTTCTCGATCACCTTCTGATGCTCAGCATCGTCCTTCCATAGCGTGGCGTCATGATTCCAGGTTCGCGTGATGCTTTTTTGATCGCGCAGACGCTTGATTTCGGCTTCTACGGGCTGCTTGTAGACGCCCAGTTTCACCTTCATTCGTTGCATGAAGCCGCCCATGAGCAGGTTACGCTTGCCTTCGATGCGCGCGATCAGCTTCCTGAACGAATCGACAAAAGCTTCGACGCCATCTTCCTGCAACTGGTCTGTCACCCGCTCCAGTTCAACGCCGACTTCGGCCAGCTTATCAAGCGTCTCCTGGGCTTCTGGGAGTCCCTCTTCCAGACTGGGGCCAACCTTACCGTGATCGTGGAAGGCCATCAGGGTCGCTTTGGGCACGGTATTGACCGTATCCTTACCGATCAGTTCGTCCAGGTATTTTGTATCGGGATAGGCTGGGTTCTTGGTTCCAGTGCTGGCCCACAGCGGGCGCTGGACACGGGCGCCAGCCTGGCGCAGCCGCGTAAAACGTTCGCCATAAAATAGATCTTTGAAACGCCCATAGGCAACTTTCGCATTGGCAACCGCTGTCTTTCCCAGCAATTGATTGTTCGCGGAAACGCGGCTAATGTCCCGGCCCTGAGCCGACTGGATGTTGTTTTCAAGCTGCTTGTCAACCGCAGTATCAATCCGGCTTAAAAAGAAGCTGGCGACGGAGGCCAGGTGTTTCACGTCCAGTCCCGCGTCGAGGCGGCGCTCCAATGCACGGATATAGCGTTCAGCCACTTCTACGTAATTCTTGACCGAAAACAGGAGCGTGACGTTGATGTTCACGCCTTCAAAAAGCGCTTCCTCAATCGCCGGGAGGCCAGCCTGCGTTCCCGGAATTTTGATCATGATGTTGGGGCGGCCAACTGCCGTAAACAAGCGTTTGGCTTCGCTCAGGGTCGTCTGCGTATCGTTTGCCAGCAGCGGAGAAACTTCCAGGCTGACATAGCCGTCGCTGCCACCAGTGCGCTCAAAAACTGGCCGCAGCAGGTCGGCGGCACTGCGAACGTCGTCAATTGATAGCCGATCAAAAACCTGGTCAGGCTTGAGTTCTTCGCTCTCGGAGATGAATTCGTCGTAGGCACTACCCTCGCCGAGCGCTTTCTCGAAGATTGTCGGGTTAGAAGTCATGCCGACGATCCCGTACTCGTCAATCAATTGCTGTAGCTCGCCCGATAGAATCATGTCGCGGCTGAGGTTGTCATACCACAGACTCTGTCCGTACTTCTGCACCGCTGTCGTTGGGTTTTCTGCCGCCATTCGGTTTATTCCTCCATATTTTGTTGGGTACGCACAGGATTCAAAAGTTCTTACAGTTCATGGTTTGAGATCAAAAAGTCAGGAATGTATTCGCCAGAAGCGCCGCAATGGAAATGGGCGCTTCACGCTCTAATCCCAGGTGCCAGATGTCTCGACCAACAGCCGCCCTTCGCCGCAGCGAGGGCAGGAAAACCAGGCATCCTGGTCGTCGTATTGGCTGACGCGCACGTTCAATAACTGCAAATGCTCCTTGCCACAGACTGTACAGGTTGGTGTAGCGGCAGGAACCGACCCATCATAGGTGTCTAGCGCTTCGCGGAACAGGGGAAGCAGTTCTTTGGCGCGCCTGTCGCCGATGACCGCGTCCGCTTCCATCTGGACAATATCGTGTCGCGCCGTTTTGAGCGCCTCTTCAACCTCTTGATCGGAATTGGGAACCAGCACCGATACCAGATGATGACAGTCCTCACAGATCGCCAGCGCGTAGCGATTGCGGAGGAACAACGTAGCAATGCCAGACCCACCCTCGTGCAATTGGCCTTCGACGTAATAGTTGCAAACAGGGCAGGGATGGACTGTAAGTAGACGCCCCACCTAAATATCTCCTTACCTGGGGATGCTGACGATAACTTAGGCGGCGATCAGAATGCGGGACGGTTTTTGCCGCTCTAAAACCGCTGTGGAATAGAGTGGATCGCTCAGTCTCTATTGTAACCTGATTATGGTCTTGGTCGTAAGACGTTTGTCCTTCGCAATCCTGAAATTGCCTCACGCGGCGCGCCATACACAATAAATCATGTATAATCGGCAGACAGATGGATTTGTCGAAAGGCACGACATTGGAAGGAATTCTAAGTGGGCCGATGGCTGTAGGACGCACATTATGGCAGGCGCTCCCCCAATGGTTGCGAGGACTGGTCCTCGCCATGCGTCCCCGGCAATGGGCCAAAAATGGCCTGGTCTTTGTCCCGATCCTCTTTGACCGGCAGATTCATCAGTTGGAGCCGCTGCTGCGCGTCAGCCTGGCCTTTGTC
>DATGFK010000133.1:0-2879 GCA_035309185.1 Aggregatilineales bacterium | reverse complement strand
CCGATCTATCGCTCAGCACACGCGCCAATGCCTCGCACAGGGAGTCCACGCTGTCGGGATCGATCAGCAGACCCGCGTCGCCCACGATCTCTGGAAGCGATCCCCGGTTGGAAACAACCGTCGGAATGCCGCAAGCCATCGCTTCCAGCGGCGGCAGGCCAAACCCTTCATAAAACGAGGGCAAGACCAGCGCCATCGCGCCATTATACACTGAGGGCAGGTCAGCGGGGGCAAAATTCTCGATCCAATGGAGACGACTCTGAATCCTAGTAGGGAGTGCCAACGCCCGCTTAAAGATGTCTTCGTACAGCCAACCGCGCTGCCCTGCGATGACCAGAGGCGGTGCGTCGGGATGCTGCTGGCACAGCCTGGCATAAGCGTCCAGCAGACCGATCACGTTTTTGCGTGGTTCCAGCGTGCCGACAAAAAGCAGATAGTTTTGCGGCAGGCCCAGCCGAAGGCGCGCCGCCTTGATCTCCTCCGTGCCCATCGGGTGATAGTCCGGTGTTACGCCCTCCGCCTGGATCGTGATCTTATGGGGAGGCACGCTGAGCAGGTTGCACAGGTCATCGGCGGCGGATTGCGAAACCGCGAGGATGTGATCGGCTTCGCGCACGGCAGCTCGAATGTGTCCCGCATAGTACTGCAAACTGTCGGGTGTCTGGAACTGCGGGAAGTACAGGAAGTTCAAGTCATGGATGGTAATCACGCGCCGTCGCGCGCCGAAGCGTGGCGGGATGAAATCCGGGCTGTGCAGCACATCCAGGCGCAGTCTCGCGATCTCTACAGACAGCGCAAGTCGTTCGAGGCGGTTATGGGGCGGCGTGAAGATGCGCGCAGGGCGGAAGTTAGGGGACGTTTCCCTCACCCAAAATCCCTCCCCCTTATGAGGGGGAGGGACTTCAAGACTCGTCTGACTCCCCTGTCCTCGCGTATTTGTGGGGGAAAGGGGCTGGGCGAAAGAAGGGATGCGAGGCCGCGCCGTCTGCAAGATTCGATAGTCGTTGGCCGAATCCAGTTCGGCCAGGGCGCGGATCAGTTCTTCGGTATAGCGGGCAATGCCCCCGGCGCGGTAGCCGGTTAACCTGGCGTCAATTCCAATGCGCATTTGCAGAGTATAACGCAAGCCTGCGCAGGCCTGGGAAGGGCATTTCCATTAGCGTTCCGAAATGGAAAATTCGTGGTGAGCTAAAGGATGGAGATTCCTATAGCCCTTCACTCTGAAATCCATTGTCGGGATCGCCCAGGGTTGACCTGTCTGTCACGACTTGCGCTTGAAATCGGCACTGCTATGATTACTGGTTTATAGGTGTAAGCGACATCCATCACCGGACTGTCGCCGTGAATGGCGGATCGCTGCTCGTCTGAAAGCAAACCCTGCGGCAATTTCTAGAGGTGATTCAAGGAGTTGGATTGATGAAGCAAATTTTTACTACAACCATCAAGATAGACGGAAATAATACTGGAATCGAAGTGCCGCCTGAGGTTATCGCCGCGCTGGGTTCCTCGAAGAAGCCGCCTGTTGTGATTTCGGTTGCTGGCTACACCTATCGCAATACCGTTGCGGTGATGGATGGTCGTTACATGGTTTCCCTGAGTAAAGCCAACCGGGAAGCGGCTGGTGTCAGAGGCGGTCAAACGGTCGAGGTCACGATAGAACTCGATGAAGCTCCGCGCAGCGTTGAGGTTCCGGAAGACCTCGCGGCGGCTCTGGACGCAAAAGCGGGTGCAAAGGCTGCCTTCGATGTACTGGCCTTCTCGAAACGCAAGGAGTTTGTGCGGCAGGTTGAGGATGCGAAATCCCCGGAAACTCGTGCGCGTCGAATTGCCGGGATCGTCGCCAAACTCTAGCGCTGATGATCTCGTCTCCTGCGACCTTCCGGTGAAGCAGGGCAGGTCGCAGGAGATGCGGATGCGATGTGATGAGGCAATTATTGTAAACTGGTCGCCGCCATTGCTTTGGGCTGGCGATCAAGGATGGCGGTCAAACTCCTCATGATTTTGTGCAAGCCCCAGCCCATTCCGAAGCTGACCACCGCCGGCTTAAACCCCTGAAACCGGTATGTTCGAGCACAAGGTGTGTTTGCTCTGAGCCATCACAGGCATTCTACGGCGTCAGACTGAAGCGCAGCACGGTGTCGAGTTCTGTGAAGATGCCCTTCAACGCCGCGTCGGCCCGGCTTGAACGGTAACATCCATTCGATATTGATGTCGTGTTGCATGGGCAACTCCTAGTGACCTCCAGGGAGTTGTAAGAAAACGAGCGTATTTCCGTACAGGTCTTGCCCGTCCGCCTCAATTCCATAGCCGCGATCCGTGGGCGGTAACGAGAACTTCACGCCTTGCTGGTGCAGCTTATCATAAGTGGCCCGGCAGTCGTCTACCTGAAAGACGAGGGTAGGATCTTTGCCAACCAGCGCGGCGTGCTGGCGGCGTTCCTCGCCGTCAAACCAATCGGACGGCTGCAAGACCATTTCAACGCCGTGATCGTCTTTGGGCGAGACGGTGATCCAGCGCTGCTTGGGCCCCATTGGCATATCGGCGCGCTTTTCAAAGCCGAGTTTGTCGGTGTAGAAGCGCAGAGCCTCGTCCTGGTTTTCGACTCGTACTGTCACCCGTAACATCCGCATCATGACTGTATCTCCTGTTTATTATTTCCGTTATTGGAAAGAGCTGAATGCGCTCGCTGCGCCAGCAAAGCCGGTAGTCGTTCGCGCAGGATGCGACTGTTCCAGCCCGACGCCAGCAGATCGCGCACGGTCAGGCCGATCTTGCCGCTCTTCGCAAAGCCCGCATGTTCGAGACGCAGGCGGGTTCCGCCTTCGGTGGGTTCGATGGTGAATGTCACCAATGTATCCAGGCCGTTGCCCTGCCACGTA
>DATGFK010000132.1:0-2600 GCA_035309185.1 Aggregatilineales bacterium | reverse complement strand
CGCGGCGTGCTAACCATCGTCCCGCACTTCTGCCTGGTTCCGCAGGAAGTGCGCGCCCAGGTTCCCAGTGCCGCCGAGATGGTCTTCATCAAACCGCCGCTGTTCCCCGACGACCAAATCAACGCGCGCATTTATGCGCAGAACTATGGTATCGCCATTCTCCCGCAGATCCCCTGCACGCCAGAGATGCTCGTCCCGCCCGCACCGCAAGTGCCGGGTGTGCTTGCCCAGATTATGTCGCCCCATGCCTTCGATACCGTGACCAAAACGGTGCAGGTCGTGGGGAGCGTGAACTGGCCCGCTGGAAGCGCTAATTTCTTCAAGGTCGAGATCGAAGGGCCGCAGTTCCCGGCCTGGACGACCGTTGGCACGACTCACAACAATCCCGTAGACAATGGGCTGCTAGAGCAGTTTGGGGCCGAGGGCTTGCAGCCAGGCGTCTATAAACTTCGAATCACGATTATCGGAAAGGATGGTGGAATTATGGCAACCAGCCCCGAAATTCCGGTCACAGTAACAGGCCAGTAGCGAAGCATACACACCAGAGATCGTTGCGTTCGTCGTGTAAACGTGTAGCAGCTTAACAGCCTACCAACTGCATATCTCGAAGGTTCAAGTCCGCAAATTCTAGTCGGGAGGGTACAGTCATGTCAGTTTCCAGTGTATTTTTCTCACCAGAGCGCACAGTCTTCCTCAGCATAAAACGATCCACAATTCAATTCGTGATGGCTGCGTTATTCGGCAGCAGCCTGATCCTCAGCGCGCTGGCCGTCAGCCCGGCTTCGGCACAGGGGACGCAGTCAGCCTCACCCTCCGCTGCCGATATGGATCCCAAATTCGCGGTGGATTGGATTCAACTGGTTTATGACCGGGTCAAGGCCGAAACAGTAGATGCGCCCGGTGCATCGCGTGTGTATGCCTACGCCGGGGTCACGCTCTACGAAGCGGTTCAGGCTGGTCTCCCGAACGATCTGTCGCTCACGACACAGATCAAGGGAATGCCCACCATGCCCGCGCTTGACGCGAGTGCAGTCTACGATTGGCCGAGCGTCGCCAATGCCGCCATGCAAACCGTCACCGACAGCCTGCTGACAGCCGATGATACCCACAAGGCAACGGCGGCCCTCCGCGACAGCCAGGCGGCTGCGCGCCGCGCGGCGGTGGGCGACGATGTCGTGAAGCGTTCGCTGGCACAGGGCGAGGCCCTTGGCAAAGCCATCGCGGCGTGGGCGGCCCACGATGGCGCTGCCGAAGCCCGCGAGAAAGCCAAGACTTACAAGTTGCCAACAGACAACGAATGGGATTACGTTCCTACCACGCCAGGGACAAAACCAGTAGGGCCATATTGGGGAACACTTCGCCCATTCGGACTGGAAAAATCCGATATTTGCGACGTGGGCTATAACATGCAGCTCAGCTCCGATCCGAATTCGGCGCTGTATATACAGGCGATGGAAGTCAAAACGACGGGCGATCATCTGACCGACGAACAAAAAGCCACCGCGAACTGGTGGCTGGATACGCCGGGCCTAACCGGGGCGCCATCCGGCCACTGGGTCATGATCGCCAGCCAGATGGTCGCTGACCTGCACCTCAAGCTGGGCAAGACGGCTGAGATGTATGCAATGGTAGGCATGGCGCTGGGAGATGCATTCATTTCGTGCTGGCAGACCAAGTATGAGCACCCCTATCTGCGGCCCATCACCTACATTAACCGTTACATCAACCCGACCTGGCAATCCTACATTGCCAGTCCACCCTTCCCGACCTACGATTCGGGCCATTCGGCAGCTTCGCAGGCGGCGGCTGACGTGTTGACGGCTCTGTTTGGTCAGGTCGCCTTCACCGACAGCACACACGTCAAAGACGGCCAGAGTGCCCGCGCGTTCACCTCGTTTCAGGCAGCAGCCAGCGAGGCAGGCATTTCGCGCCTGTACGGCGGCATCCACTTCCGCGTTGACATCGAGAACGGCCTCAAACAGGGCAGTTGTGTGGCGCAGCATTTGCTGGACAACATTCACCTGCATCCCACGGCCTCCGATACGGCGCAATAAACACTGTTCGATTAGCAAAACGGGACGGCCAGAGGGTCGTCCCGCTCAAATGCTATAGATGCGGAGGTACTCGAATGCCGATCCTGAAGCGCACAATGACAAGGGCAGCATTGATTAGCATGATGCTTTGCCTGAGCCTTCTGAGCGCAACGCACATCCATTTGCTGGCACAGTCCGCCCAAAGCAACTACCCGCCAACCCCGCTCGTGGTAGGCATTCTCGGAGACCAGTACCAGGGTCGTTACCTTGAAGGCGATGTGTGGGCCTGGGGCGGTTCAGAATGGATTCAACGTACGGGCAGCGGGCATACCACCTGGCCCATCGTATCCCCGTCCGGCGGCGCCTTTGTCTACGAACAGGCCTCACCTGAGTACATCAAAACGAGCAATGCGAGCAGTGCTAACGGCAATAACCGCGATAACGCTGGCAACGAAATTCGGCCAGAAAATATCTACCTGTGGAATTTCTCAACTGCGCTGGCTACTCCTGTTGCCTTACAGCCCTGGAATGCATCGCTGGAAGCTGGCAAAACCCGCTACACGCTGC
>DATGFK010000131.1:0-5902 GCA_035309185.1 Aggregatilineales bacterium | reverse complement strand
ATCATCCAACATGTGCTCATAGGTTGCCGTATTCGACACAATCTTGATGCTCGGTGCGGGCTTGAAGCCAAACGTCGAGCCGCGTCCCGTCGTGAACAGCACGATATTGCAGCCGCCCGCCACCTCGCCCGTCACCGAGATCGGGTCGTAGCCGGGCGAGTCCATGAACGTGAAGCCGCGCGCCGTGATCGGCTCCGCGTAGTCGAACACGCCCATCAGCGGCGTACTGCCGCCTTTGGCGACTGCGCCCAGCGACTTTTCGTAGATCGTGGTCAGGCCGCCCGCCTTGTTCCCGGCGCTCGGATTGTTATCAATTTGCCCGCCGACGCGCTCCGCGTGCCGTTCCCACCACTGCACCTTTTCGATGATCTTCTGGCCGATCTCAGGGCTGGCCGCGCGGCGCGTGAGCATCATCTCTGCGCCGTAAATCTCTGGTGTCTCGGCCAGAACCACCGTCCCGCCCTGCCGCACAATCTCGTCCGCCACCAGCCCCACGACTGGATTGGCCGTGACGCCTGACCAACTATCGCTGCCACCACATTGCAGCGCGACCATCAACTCAGAGATCGGCTGTGGGGTGCGCTGGCAGGCATTGGCGATAGGCAGAAGCCGCTCTACCGCCGCGATGCCTGCCGCAACCGCTTTGCGAATGCCGCCCTCGCCCTGGATGGTCAGGGTCGGGGGCCTGCCGCCGATCTCCTCGGCTGTCAGATCGTAGTTCTCTACGAAATCCGCCGCCTGGTTGGTCTCGCAACCCAGCCCGACGATGATGTAGGCCGCGACATTGGGATGGCGAGCCATACCTGCCAGCACCCGCTGCAACAGCACGTAATCGTCGCCCCCGACGCGGCTGGCACATCCGCCGTTGTGCGCGATGGCGATCACGCCGTCCACGTTGGGATAGGCCGCCAGGCGTTCGTGAGTGAAGTGATGGGCGATCTCGCGGCTGGTGTGCGCGGAACAGTTCACCGTCGAGATCACGGCGATATAGTTGCGCGTTCCGACCCGGCCATCGGCGCGTAGATAGCCCTGGAACGTCCGGCGCTGTGCTTCAGGGACATAGGCTACCGGCTGAACGTCTACCCCGAAGGCGTGTTCGCGCTCAAAGGCCTTCCGCTCGACGTTATGTAAATGAACATGTTCACCCGGCGCAATATCTTTACTGGCAAAGCCGATCACATGCCCGTAGCGATGGATCGGGCTATCCAGGGGAATGGCCTGAAGCGCGATTTTGTGGCCCGCCGGAATGAACTGGCGCACGGGAACGTGCTGGCCGGATTCGTCAGGAATAGCCAGGATCGTCCCGGCCTGCAAATTCGTCTTGGCGATGGCAACCTCGTCGCGCGGGTTGAGGCGCAGCGCAACCTCATGCAGTGGCACGAGGCCAGCGCCCGACATATTCACAAAGTCGAGCCGTCCGATACCCATAACCAATTACCCCACCTATCCAAAATCTCCGAGTGGTGAATTGTACACGGAGTGCCGACAGTCGCGCGAAGCGAGACAGGCAAGCATAGTCCCGTGAAACAGACCGGATTGTATCTTAGCCCATACATCCGATTTCACTTTTTCAAGGTCAGTGGGGGATGCATTCAGATTTTTGGATTAACCCCTATCCCCCCAAGCCCCTTTCCCCGTAAACGGGGAAAGCTCACCCATAGCTAAACAGCCCTAACACCCACGCTTGGCGTCGGCTTAGTGTCGGCTAGTGCCTTGACACTTCCCCTATCCACTGACACAATCCTTCTGGATGAGACATGTTTTGAACTTGGGTTGGTTTCTTGTTAACTCCATCCTAGTTCTTTCCTTGTCTCATCGCTACTTCCATTAAAAACCTACCCCTGTAAGGGCCAGGGGGCGGGATTCTGCCTCCGTATGGGCCGAGTTGTTCACGAATTTTGATGCGATTGCCCTGGTAACAAGCTACTGAATCTTGATTCGCCTTAAAATGATCCTATAATTACGATCAATGCATTATTCCCTGCGTACTGGATAGATAGAGAGCGCAGCAATGACCAACAGGAACCAGGAATTGCGGTGGTTATCCAGTTCTGACCCGTTCGTTCTATTGCACCAGCCGTATTTTGACGCACTGTCAAATTCCCGGCACAAAGTGGACATTGTCCTGCGCGTAGATAACATCGCCGCTATCGCGCAGAGTGACCTGCTGGAAGCGCTGGGGAGCCGTCCCAAAATGGGCCGCCTGATCATTTACGGAATGCCAACTGCACAGCGCGGGCTGATCGCGGCGCGGGCAGCCATGCTCGGCCTTCAAATTCGCTTCTGCGAGACCGAGGACGAGGCTCAGATGTTGCTCAATAAGCGACGTTCGCGCGGTCTGACCGATTACCCGATCCTGTAGCACTCTATCCTGTAAATTCCGTGGAATCAGGGGCGGCACTTGCGTGCGCCGACAAATGGGCTTCAGTCGGAATGAACAAGGTATTCCTGAAGCTGTTCAAGCAGCGCCTTGTTCTTGGGATGGTTATCAGCCGCATACTCTGCAACCGTTTCGTGGTAGCCAGTCAGATCGGCGATGTAATCTTCCAATGCTTCTTCAAGGCGTTCGCCGGAGCCGTAGCGCGAAAAAATCTCGTCGCTGACAATGACCGTCCCATCGTCGTCTAGTTCTGCCTTTACCGGCAGTTCTCGCCTGAGCGTCCAGCCCGGATCGATCTCGCCGGGGAGTAATATTCTGGTTTCGGGTGTGGCATCCGTTAACCGGAAATCTACCATTATTGGGGACCTTCCTGAACGTGATCGATCCTTTCAAGTATACAGTTATCGAGAATGCAATGTGGCCCCCGCGTCACGAGAACCGCAAACTGGCGCCGCTGTGCAGGCAGGCATACCAGCACAGCGCGAGCATAATCACCGTGTCGTCGTGGAGGCCCTGCGGCGCACCGTACTGGCTGCGCCCGGTCAGGCGTGAGGCATGGCGTTCGTAAGCGCCCAGTTCTCCAACCAGCACGGGATCGTCCAGGATGCAAATCTCATTGCGCTCGAAGGCCAGCGCCAGTGATTCGATGACCTGGGGCTTGCTGCTGGCCGTCATCTCAAAGCCCTGGACGGGCAACCCGTCCGCCACGAGCGCTTCGATGTTCGGCCCGCCAATGGAGTTGCTTTCAGCCAGGATCAGTTGTGGCTGCCAGCGGTCGGCCATCGCCCGCAGCCGCCCACGCTGCGCGGCCCACGGTAGGCCATTGAAACGATCCATATCCACCAGCCGCCGCGTCTGCCGATCCATCACGCCGACGCAGGTGCAATCGTTGGCCTGGCCCCAATCCACGCCCATGACGAATTGTCCTGCATAGGGCGACATCACCTGGGCCGTCGCGCAGCCTGTAATGTTGTGAAAGACCTGGCCCTGGTCTTCCAGGAACTCGGCCAGGATCTCCTGGCGGTAGGCCTCCGATGTCATATCTGACGCCAGTTCCGCCACGCCCACCGTGCTGAGAAATGGGTTGGCGTGAGTTGGAAAGCGCCAGGCCGCCCAACGCCCTGAATCGTTTTCCAGGGCGTGGTTGTACAGGGTATAGAACCAATTGCGGCGATTGGGGGTACTGATGAAAACGGCTGTGCCGTCGCGATCAGCCAGCATGGGCGCGCCTACCTCGTACCAGGCCACCGGGTCGAGCCGGGCGCACTCGTCCAGGATCAGCAGATCGGCATCTTCGCCACGCAGCACATCGGCGTCCCAGCCCGTTTTCACCCGCAGCCGCCCGCCCTTCCATTCGATCAGCCGATGCGAGTCGCTTTTGTAGGCGTCGTGGGAATCCAGCAGCGGCCTAAGCCACGCTTTGATGCGCCGCCAGGACACGTCGGCCTGATCCTGCGTGGTGGAGGTGATCAGCACCTGGCTGCCGTAAGCCAGGCCCAGGCGATTCTCGTCGTTGCGGATCGCCATGAGCGCGGCCATCTCCGTTTTGCCTGCCCGCCGCCCGGCGCAGATCACCTTGCGTTTGGCGGGCGAGGCCATAATTGCGCGCTGTAAAGGATAGGGTTCGGGCAGGTGCAACGTGCGCAGGAGGGAGTCGGTTGGCTTGACCATAGTTATCTCCCTCATACGATATGTCGGTCAGGACAGGACGTTTATGCGTGCTCCCAACAGCAAGACGGTTTTGTAGGGGCAAGGCTGATTGAAACCTCACCCCCGCCTCCTCGCCATAAGATGGCGAGGGGGAGAACAGATTCTGTAAGCGCTCTCCATGTTATGGAGAGGGTTGGGTGAGGTTCTTTTCGATAAATGTTCATACGACACTGGTATGAGATCGATTCTCCCTTCTTCCCTTATCGGCCCTTGCGCGGTGGGGTCGGCACCCCGTCCGGATTGGCGCCCAGCGAGGCGAGCGCCAGCAGTTCGATCTGTTCGCCTTGCTGGCGTACCAGCGTGCGCAGTTCGACCAGCGAGTCGCGAATGTCGCTCATCACCGCGAGGCGGGCCTCTTCCTGGTGCGCCTCGATCTCCAAACGCTGCGCGAGTTCCCGCTGGCGGGCCGGGAAATATTCGCGGGTGAACCAGGGCCACACGCGAGTCCACAGGAAGGCAATGATCACGAACACCAGCAGCGCAAAACTAAAATCGGATGGCTTCCACAACAGCAGCCATTCATCCAGAGTCACGGTGTACCCTCCTCGCCTCCCCGGAAATTTCTGAAACCTTGCAGGACGCGCAAGGTTCGGATGGGCCGCATTGTAGGCGAACACAAGCCGTCAGAACAGGCTGGCGCGTGCCAGGTGGTTGCGGCTTACGTCCTTGCGGGTCGGGCCGTTTGACACAGATTGCGCCTGCCCCTATAGTAAGGGACTGTTCCCGGTGATCTCTTCATAATCTTTTGCAGGAGGCAAGCATGGCAAAACCAAATCTTGAGCTGTATCAGGGCGAGACGGTACTCCAAGAAGGCCCCGTCAATATGCGGCTGGGTACGTGGAGCGGGCAGCGTTCTGGCACCGCCTACATCACCAACCAGCGCGTACTCGCTTACACGTACTCCAACACGGTCTATTACTTGTTCGGACTGATCGGAAGCTTACTGATCAGGATGCTCTCCAAGCCCGATCTGTCGCTCGATCTGCCCTTCGACGAAATCAAGAGCGTGGCACGCGGGCGCATCCTGATGAACAAGAATGTGCTCGATCTGGAGACAAACCAGGGGGAAAAATATCACTTGCTCTTGAAATGGGATCAGTTCTTCCCGGTTTTGCAAAACGCGTTGACCAGTGCAAAATTCCAATTGGTCTCCAGCGGAGACAATGCCTGGACTGTCTCGAAGTAGGAGTCATGCGGATTTTTGCGGAGCCGAGGGATCAAACCCCCGGCTCCGCCTTTGGCATGAATGTTAAAGGCAACAATCGTCTGACTGTCTCGAAAGCCCACTGCTCACTTTAGCGCAGCCGAGAATGGCGAACAAGCCGCTTATTGAATAATGGTGGTGCTGTGAAATCTCACAGCACTATCCGCGGGGTGGATACGCCAATTAAAAGTGGCAGCGCACGGCTGCCACGAATGCACAAACTAAGCGATCTCGATGTTCGATACGCTCTACGCTTGCTTGTTGAATAGACTTGCATGGATGACTTTTTCATCCCACAGCAAGCCGCTGCCGCTGATTTGCTCGCCGCTCAGGCGCACGTCCTTGCCGATGCCGACCGAGTCGTAGGTTTCATCGGTTGCCTGCGCCGCTGCCTGGATAAAGTCTTGCGTTTCCATTGAGCGCTCCGACCGCACTGCGTCGGTGCTGTGTTCGAGGGCATCTACGGCGTAACTACGCAGCAGTTTGGGCCATAACCGCAGCAGCGTTTCGGCATGGTCAAACACATCCGCGCCGACAACGTTACCGTTGATTGCCACCAGAATGCCCTGTGTCTGCGGGGCCTGGAATGCGGCTGTAAAGTCTGTGAG
>DATGFK010000130.1:0-5122 GCA_035309185.1 Aggregatilineales bacterium | reverse complement strand
ACGCCTTTAGGCCGACCCGTCGTGCCAGACGTATAGCACATGCCCAGCGGATCGTTCTCGTCGAGGTCGGGGTAGCGAAAATCGCCTTTGGCCTGGCCGATAAATTCCTCATAGTCCACAAAACCAGACGGGACTGGCTGGCCGGTCAAGGGTACCAGGATCACTTTCTGGACGTTCACTTCCTTCTTGATTTTCTCGTACAGGGGCAGCAGTACGTCATCCACAATCAAGAAGCGATCCCTGGCGTGGATGGACATGTACGCTCCAACCTGGCTGCGGCGCAGGTTCAGTGTGTGGAGAACCCCGCCTGCACAGGGGATTCCGAAATAGGCTTCCAGGTGAGCGTAATGGTTCCACATGAGCGTACCGACACGATCTCCACGTTGCAGACCTGCCCGCTGGAGCGCCTCGGCCAACGCCCGGGAGCGCCGGTAAAAATCGGCGTAGGTATACCGGTGGATTGATTTGTCAGGCAGCCGCGAGACAATCTCAACGTCCCCAAACAGCCGCCCGGCTCTTTCCAGGATATGCGTCAGGGTCAGAGGATAGTGCATCATCGTTGCTTTCATCATCGTTACTCCAAAATATCTAGATCGCAATTTGTTGTGTTGAGGGATGGAAAAATTATTGATCTGTTTAATCCAAGATTAACGCTTTATCGTCTCTCAGTATATAGACCAATATTATTATTCAATATGTTACAAACGCAAATCTATGACCGAGATAGGTACGCTTATCGGTGAATTCTCTACAATGTACGCGATTTTAGTGACATGCGCTTCACATGATCGGGTAGGAGATGCCTACCGATTTGGGTAAGTAGCCCGCCTATCGAGATGTGTAGTGGTTAGCGCCGATCAGATCAGCCGACAAGGGCTGATGTCGCCAATGGTGTCGGGGTTTGGGCGCTGGTATCCGGCGCTGTTGGCGTCACCCCCTCGGCAGGACTTGCCGTCGCGGCGGGCGTAGATGTTGCCACTGGTGCAGTAGGGATCACCAGGTTCAATGCCGTTGTGGCGAAGCCATTACAACTCAGCGCGTTGGCTACGATCCACTCAGCTGGCCCCGACGTTCCCGCCTGTGGCGCAAGATGAACCCACAATTGCGACTGATCCTGACCGTCCGGAGTCACCTCGCCGTTGCTTGCCAGACTGCGTGTTACAGGAGCCGCACTATCCGGCGCGCTATGCAGATCAACGCTTGCGGCGGTGACTTTGCAAACCGGGTCTTTCGCCTCAATACGAACGTCCTGCTTGAGTTCTCTGCCATCGTTGGCAAACGCATCCAGGACTAGATCAACGCTGCCGTGGGGCGCTGCATTGATTGTCATCGTGCCCGTCGGTGGATGGCCGACGTCGTCGGGTTTACCGTTCAAGGCTTCCAGTCCCAGAAAGCTGATGCTGATTGCGCCATCCACATTCCAGGTAATGGCAACCGTCTGCTTCACGTTTTTCAGCAGAGGATTGGGATTAACGGTAAATGCGTTGACTTTGAGCGCCTGCGCCACCACACTGACGATCAACTGCTGTTTCGCCAGTTGGTTGCCCGATGCGGCTACCAGTTGAAGCACATGGTCGCCAACGCCGCTCATGGTCTGCGTATAGGCGGTTGCGCTGGGATCAACTTTGACTGCCTGACCGTTGTCTATTTGCAGACTGACGTCCGTGGCGCCGCTGGAAGCCCAGGCGAGCGTTACACTCTCGCCATCAAAGACCTTTTGCGCTGACGCAGTGAAAGAGGTGATGGACGGGGGAGCAGCATGGCTCACGATAGCCAGCATCCCAAGCGCGCCTGCCGCGATCAATAAGACCATAAAAAATACGAGCACGGCTGGCACCCACCAGGGTAAAGCAGGCTGTTCAATGAAAGTTCCCTGCACAGGTGCCAGGAACCCGGATGCGTCTTGCGCATGGGCCAGGATGTCGAAACGGTGCTCATGCGACCTGCCTAAAAGCTGTCTCTGCTTCGCCCGAATGTGGCCGTAAATCGTCCGGTGTTCACCAGGGCCAAGTGTCACCCGTGACGGCTGGATGTCAAAGAGCAGATTTTCTGAAGGCGAAGCCCCGCTGAGTTGCAATCCTAGTGGGCCACTGCCCTGGTTATGGAGATGCAGATCGAACGGTTTGGCGATGTCAATGCGGGGCGTACCCAGCACCATCCCAAATCCGCTGTAGGAACGCACACGCAATGTCATCACTGCGTCAGCGGTTTGATCGGGCGTAGAACCGGAGATAACCCGTAAAGTCACTTTGTAGTCGCCTGGAGCGGTCTCGCTGCGACGCAGCGGTTTGAAGTTGATGACAATGTAACCATCTTCGTTCGCTTCCAGGTCAAGCTGCGCACGGTCCAATCGAAGCCATTCTTTTGGTACCCCATCCACTTCAATTGTGTAATGTTGGGATTCTGTGCTGAGGTTAGTGATGGTCACATTGGCCTGTATAAAGGCGCCAGGCGTAACCGGCTGTCCGGGTGGATCCAGTTCGACCTTGAAGGCGGGCTGCGCAATCTCGATGCGGCGGGTATCCAGCGGCGCGGGTTCTATTCCGATTGGCCGTGTGACGTCGAGGCTATCTTCGTCAATTTCGGGTTTGAACACGAGCCGAACATCGCCAAGCTGAATCTCTTCCCCACCTCGCAACACGAGCGGATCGCGCGGTTTAACACGAGCGCCATCTACGTACGTCCCATTCACGGAGTCCAGGTCTTCCAGGACAATTTGCTGATCTTTAAGGGTGAGGCTGATGTGATAGCGGGAAACGGCAGTCGTGTCCAGCACAATGTCGTTGCCTGGAGAACGCCCTACGCCGATAGAAGGTTTTATAAGTTGGTAGCTTTCGATTGGCCCGTCAGGCCAGTATACGTCGATTCTGCCGTAAGCCATGATGATAGTGTCCCTTCGCTGCACAGCGGCGAGTTTATCATTGACTTGCCCGTAGGGCAATTGCGTTTGCCCGCCCGTTTCGCCCGGCTTTCTCATGTGTTGCTCAGCCCTGGCCCTTTGGCTTCGTTTTGGAGGCTGTTATAATCGCCCCTCAAGAAGTCCGCGTCCACGTGAGGCCATGTTTCCTTCAAGATCGCCCGTTCAACAATGCCCCATTTGCCAGTCACAGCAGTCGCTCGAGGCCAGGTATTGCTCGGAGTGCGGCGCGACCCTGAGCGGCGCACCTGCGAACAGTCAAGCAGGTCGGTCTGGAACGAGATCCCGTTCACGGCGAAGCCAGCCGCTGGGCGGGCCAATACAGGCTGCCTGGGAAGACGGCGAGTCTGACCTGCATGAGAGCACGCTGCCCTCCATGACCTTCGGACTGCTGGTAATGGGTACGGCTGTGATTGTCCTGGTCTGTGGCGGGCTATTTTTCGCAGTTGGGCGCGGCGTGCTGTTTGCCAATGCAACCCCGACGCCGAAGGCCACGCGCGCGAGGACAGAGGTACCCACTTTCGGAGCCATGAACCCGACGGTGATCCCGACCAACACCAAGATTCCGATTCCCAGTGTGGTTCCCACGCTTTCCCTACCGACGGTAACGCCTGCGCCGCCCACGGCTACGATCACACCCACTCGTGGTCCCTGCGTCCAAAAAGCAGGCAAGGGTGACACGATCTATGGACTGGCCGCGAAGTGTGGGCACAAGCATCTTTCCATTGTTGACATGATAGTCGAAATCAACGGCCTGAAAAATGCCAACAGCTTGCAAGAAGGCCAGACGATTGAGATCCCCTGGCCCACGGCTACCGGCGATGCGGTGGATACAGGCGGCGGCTTGACGCCCGGCGTGTCCGGCAACCAATCACCGCCAGAAGCGACCTTGCCGCCGGGTGTGATATGGTACACCGTTAAAAAGGGCGATACCGCCATATCCGTTGCTTACAAGTTCAACATGTTTATGTCATCGCTACGTGACCTGAACCCGGAAATTCAATTCCTGCAATGTGACTTCAGCCAGCCTAGCGGCGGGAAAGACTGCACGTTGCGGCCACTGCTTGGCGAAGGCCAGCGCATTCGCGTCCAGGCGCCTGCCTCGGCGGCCACGCCCACGCCAACATCCAGTGGCAGTGAGACTATTACGCCCACGCCGACGGCGACCTTCAATGCCCCATACAGCCAGTCCCCCGACGAAAACATGCTATACCAATCGTCTGAACTTCCTGTCTTGCGCTGGGTCGCATCGGGAGAGCTTGGCGCTAACCAGGTTTATTTCGTGATTGTCCGCGATCTGACGGCAAACTTGAGCTACAACGGCGTGACACGCGAATTATCATTCCAGGTTCCAGCAGATTGGCAGCCGGCCGACGGCACAACCCATACATTCCAATGGTTGGTTGCGCTTGCCAATAACAATTCTGGCGGCACACCTGTCCCGTCCGCATTGACGACAGACACACGCACCTTCACCTGGCAGAGCCGCTAAACCGAGGGATACCTATTGGATCGAATGGATCGAAAATCAATTTTGAAGTGCTTTTCGCGATTCCCGCAATTCCATAAATCCCTGTGCATGGCGCTGGGAGCTGCCGAGATGATTTTGCTCCTCTCGGCCTGCCAGGGCGCAAACCCGGCGGGGCCAACGGCCATTCCGAGCGACACGGCTACCCTCGCGGCTTCGCTGACCCCAGCCGGTTCCAATACGCCGGAACCGTCGCTCGTGCCTATCGTGACGGCTACGGGCCTGGGGCCAACGTCGGCGCCGACGATTGCCGCCCCAACGCCTGTCCCGACGCAAGGGCCGCGCTGCCTGTCAGCCGGGAAAGGCGATACTCTCTACACAATCGCGTATAAAGCAGGCTATAACGATCCCAACATCCTGCCCCTGATTCGCCAGCTTAACAACATGTGCCCAGGCTGCAACGACATCCAGGTCGGGCAGAAAATATGTGTGCCGCTGCCAACTGCCACTCCAACGCCGGCTGGCTATGATTTGACACTTGCAGCGCAAACAAAAGAGTTGCCGATCATTGTTAATCAAGCTGGCGCGCCAGCGGCGATTGCAACATATGTGGTTGTAAGCGGCGATACGCTCACCGTCTTGGAGTTTTCCCTCCACGCTTCACTCAGACAGTTGTGTGCGCTGAACAATCCCGATCCCATCAACTGCGCTGGCTGCAATCTAGATGCTCCCCTTGG
>DATGFK010000129.1:0-2766 GCA_035309185.1 Aggregatilineales bacterium | reverse complement strand
TGCGATCCTGGCCCTGATCCTGGCGATTACTCTGCTGCCGCCATCGGATTTTTTCAAAGGCGCGTTTGACGACCCCAATTATCGCCAGCAGGCTGCGCTTGCGCTGTGTGCATTCATCGCACTCGCGGCAATTGCCCTCGCCCGCGTGCGGGGCCGATTGCAGCATGGTCCTCGACGCCTGATCTTGATCCTGATGACTGTGATGATCCTGACCGGGATCGCCGGGGATCTCATGGCCTTGAGTGTCGTGCGCGCTTATCAGATTGACGCAACTGTTGGCGGTGGCGTGTTTGCATGGTGTATCTGCCTGGGGGCGAGTGCTGGCCTGCTACTACTTGATGCACGCAGGCGCGAGGCAGCGCTATCGGGTACAATCCCCGAACTCGGCAAAGTCCAGCAATAGGAGATTGAAGAACTATGGCAAAAAGTTACCCGAACGCTCCGGCAATGGTGATTGACACCAAGAAGAAGTATGAGGCCATTTTCCACACCGAGCGGGGCGACATTCGCGTCACCTTGTTCGCGGATCGCGCGCCCAAGACCGTCAACAACTTTGTGTTCCTGGCGCGGGATGGCTTTTTTAACGATACGACCTTCCATCGCGTCATTCGCGACTTCATGGTGCAGGGCGGTGACCCGCAGGGTACTGGCACCGGTGGCCCCGGTTACAAGTGGCCGGACGAAAAAGAGGCGCTGGCCCTCAAGCACGAGGGGCCAGGCACGTTGAGCATGGCAAATGCCGGGCCAAACACCAACGGTAGCCAGTTCTTCATCACACACGTCGCGACGCCGCATCTCAACGGCAAGCACGCCGTTTTCGGCAAGGTCGCCGACGATGCCAGCCTCAAGATACTCATGTCGATCCGGGATCGTGACCCGCAGCGCGATCCCAAACCCGGCGACAAGCTCAACAGCGTCGAGATCGTCGAGTCCTGATCGCAACTCCCTTTCAAAATCAAGCGACACGGAATTGCCGTGTTACTTCATAAGGCTTGCCGATATGGGCGATCTTGCAGGTCGCCCGTATCTTTACAGTAGACGTAGGTCTTTCACCCTCAATTGTCCAGATTGACAGGCGACAAAATCCAGCTTATGATTCTTTCAGAAAGTTCTGAAAGTTGGAAATGGTAACTGGATTTCAAAGCGATGGTCACCACCATGATTGAAACATTGAAAACAATGCCCCTACCCCTGGCAGTCCTCTGCGGCGTCGCCTGGAATATCGCGATGTTCCTGGGGACACTGATTATCGGGCACTATCTGGTCATCCGCTTCAAAGATTGTGCAGTCACCGCTGAACCTCCGCCCATCAGCCGCCGGGAACTATGGTTTGTCGCATCCTGTGTTATCCTGAACTCGCTGGTCACAATCGCCGGAATCATGCTGTGGCGTGCCGACATTATTCACGTTCACTTCAGTCTGGATTTGATGGTTGTCGTTGATACCCTGGTACTCTTGTTCGCGATGGACTTTGCGATGTATGTTCTGCATCGCGTTGCCCACTATCCCTTGATATTTCGTATCGTCCACGAAACACATCATCGTTACGAGAATCCAAGGCCGTTAACCCTGTTTGTACTCAACCCACTGGAGACGGTTAGCTTTGGCGTGTTATGGCTGGTCGTCGTAACGGTATATACCTCGTCCGTGTATGGGATCGTCATCTACCTTACTCTGAACCTTGCCTTCGGGCTGATGGGGCACCTCGGAGTCGAGCCATTCCCTGGAATCTGGCCGCGATTGCCGCTTGTCCGCCTCATCTCGACGAGCACTTTCCATGCCGAACACCACCAGGACAAAGGTCACAATTTTGGTTTTTACACGCTGATCTGGGATCGGCTGTTCGGCACGTTGTCTCCCGATTACCTTGAAGACTTCGATTCTGCGACTGCACCTTCGGAAAAACTCGCGTCAGAGTCACCTTAGCTTCTTGTCGCATGGATAGACATACCGTTCAAACATCATGACATTCGGGTGTAGCTAACCTATTTTCGCCGCAGCCAGTACCACGCCGATACCGGCCCAGTGCCTTTATCCTGACCCCGCACCATAGAAGAGACCTCAAATGCGTTGGCAAACAGGGCGGCCACTTCCCCGGCGGTGAATCCCACCCTGCGCCCGCCGATCTGTCGGGGCATGAAGGCATACAGCAGATAGCGTCCATCCTGATTGACAAGACGCGCCAGCCCAGCCGCGTAATCACGCCGCTGCGCGGGATTTAGGGAATGCAGACAGCCCACATCCAGCGCCAGGTCGTAGGTATCGTGCAGAAAGTCCAGGCGGCTGGCATCCGCCACTAAAAAGTCAACCATCACATTGGCTTGACGGGCACGAAGGCGTGCCTTTTGAATTGCTGCCGGTACAAAGTCCACGCCAGTGACCGCCCAGCCCTTGCTGGTAAGGTACACCGAACTGGTTCCCGTCCCGCAGCCCAGGTCAAGCGCCCGGCCTGCGGGTAGTTCTGCGGCCAGCGCGACCACCTCCGGCGGGACAATCCCCGTATTCCAGGGCGTTCGACCCAGCAGATAGGACAGCCAAAAACTGAACTTGTTCATTTTTAGGTCTCTTGGCGGTCAGCGTTGAGAATAACCATCCGCAAAGGCATCAATCATCAGACGCACGTCGTCGCCGAGCGGATAGAGGACAGGACACGTGCAGCCCGTGGATACGTACTCGCGCACTTTGGCCCGCACCTCCTCCGGCGTGCCAGAGGCCGTGATCAATTGCACGACATCGTCGGGAACCAAGGTCATGGCCTTCTCGATC
>DATGFK010000128.1:0-5038 GCA_035309185.1 Aggregatilineales bacterium | reverse complement strand
GGCGATCCTCCGTCAAATGCTGCTGGAGCCGGATGTGACGTACAAGCATACCAATTTGTGGGTGCTGGAAATGTTCAACATCATGGCGGGTAAATCCGAGATTGCGCCGGACAAAAAAGACCGTCGTTTTCAAGACCCGGCCTGGGAGGAAAGCTGGCTGTACCGTCTGTTGATGCAATTCTACCTGGCGACTGACCGGGAATTCAAAGGCTGGGTCAGCGACACCACGCTGTCGCAGTTGGATAAGGATCGCGCCGACTATGTCGTAACGCTGTTCAGCGATGCGCTCGCCCCGTCCAACAGCATCCTTAACCCATCTGTCCTCAAGCGTGCCTTAGATACCGGCGGCATCAGCATGTTTCGAGGCATGACCCACTTGCTGGACGACATGATCCACAATGGCGGCCTGCCCAGTTCGGTGAACAAAACTGCCTTTCAGGTGGGCGATAACCTGGCGCAGTCAAGCGGCGCGGTGGTCTACCGCAACGATATGTTCGAATTGATCCAGTATCAACCCGCTACCGAAAGCGTATACGAACGGCCGCTTCTCATGGTTCCACCGCAGATCAACCGTTTCTACGTTTTTGACCTATCGCCGGAAAAAAGCCTGGTAAAGTATGCGCTTGAGCAGGGCATTCAGGTGTTCATCGTCAGTTGGCGCAACCCGACCCCTACCCAGCGTGATTGGGGATTGGAAACCTACGTGAGCGTTCTGCAACATGCCATTGACCTGGTCTGTCATATCTCAGGCAGCGCGGACTGCAACCTCCTGGGAGCCTGCTCCGGCGGTATTACGACTCTGGCCCTGCTGGGCAACCTGGCTGCGCGCAAAGAACACAAGGTTTATGCCACAACCCTGCTGGTGAGCGTTTTCGATACCAGCCGACAGGGAATGCTCAACCTGTTTGCGACCCAGGCCACCATTGAAGCTGCCCGCCGCTACTCCAAGCGTAAGGGTGTGTTGGATGGCAAAGACCTGGAGCGCGCTTTCGCCTGGATGCGTCCCAATGACCTGATCTGGAATTACTGGGTCAACAATTATCTGATGGGCAATGAGCCACCCGCGCTTGACATCCTGTACTGGAACAGCGACACGACCCGCCTGGCCGCAAAGTTCCACAGCGATCTGCTCACGCTGTTCGAGAGCAATCCCCTTGTGCATCCTGGGGCACTGGTGGTGCTGGGAACGCCCATTGACGTCTCGCAAATTCCCGGCGACTTTTTCGTACTGGCAGGTGTAACCGACCATATCACGCCCTGGAAAGCCTGCTACCAGTCGAGTCTGTTGCTAGGCGGCAATGTGGAATTCGTGCTGAGCAACAGCGGGCATATCCAGAGCATCCTCAACCCGCCCGGCAATCCGAAGGCCAGTTTCTTCACCAATTCAACCCGCTCTGAAGACCCTGATGAATGGTTTGCCCATGCAAACAAGCAGACCGGCAGTTGGTGGGAGCATTGGCGCAATTGGATGCAGACACATTCAGGGGATACGAAACCTGCCCCGGAATCAGTAGGCAGCGAGGAACATCCTCCCATTGAGATGGCGCCAGGAAGCTACGTCTATGAATAGGGTACAGCAACTTGTTTCCGGCATCTCCGGGAATCACCGCAAAATCAAACACCCCGTTCGGATCCAGATGGTTCAGGTCGGATCGATCCGCCTTCGCGTGGTGATACGACCTGGAGTCGCCAACAGCCAGCATCCGCCATTGCTGCTCTTCAACGGCATCGGGGCCAATATCGAGATGTTCGATCCGTTCGTGGAGGAACTCGACCCTGACCTGGAGGTCATTCGCTTTGACATTCCCGGTGTAGGCGACTCGCCAGCGACTCTCATCCCCATGACTATCATGTCTCTAGCCCGCATGACGGCTCAACTGCTGGATAAGCTGGGCTATCTACAGGTAGATGCCCTGGGAATTTCCTGGGGCGGAGCATTGGCACAACAATTTGCTTTCCAGCACCCGGAACGCTGCCGTCGCCTGATCCTGGTAGCGACCTCCACCGGGGCCATCATGATACCGGCTCATGTTTCCGTATTGATACGGATGGCTAGTCCGCAGCGTTACCTCCAACCCGACTACATGCTCGCCATCGCACCTTATATCTACGGCGGCAAGTTTCGTTCCAATCCGGGTCTGATCCGCAAAATCTTGCCGAAAGTCAGGGCGCCCTCGCCACTGGGCTACTACTGGCAGTTGTTGGGCTGCATGGGCTGGACGAGCATCCACTGGCTGGTACGTTTGCCGCAACCGACACTGATCCTGGCGGGGGATGATGATCCGATCATCCCGGTAGCCAACCCGCGATTCATGGCACGCCTTATTCCCCATTCAACGCTGCGGATCATCCCAGGTGGCGGGCACCTTTACCTGCTGACCGATGCAAAAGAAGCAGCCAACATGGTGCAAGAATTCCTGCGGGAAAAAGCCCCCGCAGGATCGGGCACTACGCAGACGGTTGCAAACCCAACGTGATGGTGACGCTGCCCTTTTTATGTCCTGTTTCGACATACCGGTGGGCTTCGGCGGTTTGTTCCAACGGATAGCATTTGTCAATGACTGATTTTATTTTTCCAGCCTCAATAAGTGTTTTAAGGAAAGTGGAGTCTTCCGTATACTGGCTCGCGGCTCGTGTCGTCCAGGGGATGACTTTCTTGCCGCTTGTCCACGACAGCCATTTTCCTCGGATCATATGTGATAGCCCAGGATTGCCTAATAGATAGAGTCCATTGGGTGTAAGCATTTTTACGCTGCGCGAGAACGAACTCTTGCCGACCACGTCAAAAATTACGTCATAGGTTTCACCGCTTTGGGTGAAGTCCTCTTTCGTGTAATCAATGGCGTGGTCGGCTCCAATGGAGCGCAGCAAGTCCAATTTCGCAGTGTCGTCCACTGCCGTGACCTCGGCGGCGAAGGTTTTGGCAATCTGTACGGCAAAAGTACCAATACTGCCACCTGCGCCAACGATCAAGACCTTTTGTCCAGGCTGGACATTGGCGATTCTGAGAAAATATGCGGCATCGAGGCCACCAAGAGCCAGGGGGGCGGCCTCCGCATAGGGTTGATTGGATGGTTTGATTGCCAGCACGGCTGTTTCAGATAGGCAGGTGTACTCAGCATAAGCGCCCAGACGCAAGGCGCTCCAGGCAAAAACCTGGTCGCCTATCCTGAAACGTGTGACTGTTGTGCCGACTGCTTCGATTTCTCCGGCCAGTTCCTGTCCCAGGATAATAGGGCCGGGCCTTATCGCGCCAAAAAGGCTAAACAGCCTCGCTGTATTTGAATGTCGTAGCACACAGTCCGCTGCTGATACCGTTGTCGCATAGATTCTAATCAGGACTTCATTGTCTTTGGGAGCCGGTTTGGCGACCTCCTGGAGTTGAAGCACGTCCGGCGGGCCAGCTTTTGTCCATACAATTGCTTTCATGAGTTCCTTCCCGGTGACTTTGATTGGGAGCGATGCGATTGGGCGCTAAACCCATTGCCAAGCGTACACGACAGTGAGGACATTAAATACCAGCCCTACGACGATCAGAAATTTGTCGTAGGCCGTAGGGTAGGTAGGCAACCCAATGAGGTTAAACCCAAAAAAGAAGATGGCTACGATGATATTTGCCCAGCGGTTTACGGGATAATTCAACGTCAGGGAGAGGACAACCATAACAGCCGGGATCACCATCAGCGCAGCGACGGCTACCAACATTCCCTGCGTCATTTTGATGCCGCCGATTTCCCCGACCTTAAAGTCGCCGCTGAAGAGTCGCAGCACGTCGCCCAACAGGTAGGTCAACATGAGCGCTATCCATAATCCCGAAAGCTGTATCTTGACGGTGTCCATCGGTGTCAACTTTGCCCTATTGTGATGACGACTTTGCCTCGCGCGTGTCCCTCTCCGAGGTAGCGGAGCGCTTCCGCGGCCTCATCTAAAGGATAACACCTATCCAATACGGGTTTTACTTTTCTGGCGTCAATAAGCTCTTTCACGAAACCCAAATCCGTGCTGCTTGGGTGAGCCGACAAGATACCCATTTTCTTACCGCCGACCATTGAAAGCCACGGCCCCAGGAGAATCGCCTGGAACATTTGCGCCATTGTACCCCCGGTCATGACATAGATTCCATTGGGGACAAGTACACGCCTGTAATCCAGGATCGGATGGTACCCGTTCGCCGCCACAATCAGATCGTAGCGCTGCTCATTCCGTGTGAAATCTTCTTTCGAGTAATCAATGACGTGATCTGCGCCAATTGAGCGCACCATATCCAGGTTCTGCGTGCTGCATACGGCAGTCACTTCGGCCCCAAAGGATTTGGCTACCTGCACCGCAAAGGTACCCACGCCGCCGGACGCGCCATTGATGAGAACTTTTTGGCCGCTCTCAATATGGCCTTTGTCGCGAAGGCCTTGCAGGGCGGTGACTGCGGCCATAGGCACAGCCGCCGCTTCCTCGAAGGTCAGCCTGGCCGGTTTGCGCACCAATGCGTTCTCGTCGGCACAGACGTATTCGGCAAAACCGCCGCAGCCACACGCGAAAATATCCCCGAAAACCTCATCGCCTGGCTTAAACTGTTTCACATTGCTGCCAATGGCTTCCACCCTCCCGGCAATGTCAGCGCCCAGTATGTTTTTTTTGGGTCTTAGTAGCCCGGCGTCCAGGCGTACCAGGAATATGTCCGCTGTCAGGAGATGGAGGTCAGCCGCATTCACCGATGCTGCCTGAACTTTAATCAAGACTTCATTGTCTTTTGGGGTAGGCTTTTCGATGTCCTTAAGCTCAAGGACATCTGGCGATCCATAGGTTGTGTTGACGAGCGCTTTCATGAGGTTCCTCCTACATTGTACGCGACATTGACTGCGAATGATGCACTATCAGGCCGGGCTATTCTGCCCTACCGTGATGACGACTTTGCCCCGTGCATGTTCTTCTACGAGATAGCGGAAAGCGTCCGCAATCTGGGCTAACGGGTAGCACCTATCAATGACGGGGACGACCAGGCCCGTTTCGAGAAGCTCTCGCATAAAAACCAAATCGGCCT